>NZ_JBCNZM010000029.1:0-23525 GCF_040227615.1 Bacteroides sp. RTP31139st1_H2_RTP31139_211217
CTTCTTTTGATAGGATAGAATAGATTTGTCGCATATTTTCCGGAATCTTCAAACAGAGTTTTGAGGAACGGAATGGTGTTGTCTTTACGGAGCTCTAATCGGTGCTATCAATATACTGTCATTCAAGCCTTTGAACCGAAAAATATACACTTTCATCCTTTAAAAGCCTCATTTCATCCCTTTCCCACTGTCATCTTTCTGGACTTCCAATCCTCTTTCCAATATCCCAACGGACTGATTTTTACTATTCCAAACAAAACCGGTCTATTTTCTCCTTATTCCCTGATTATTAACGAAATTAACAGGATTTCATTACCTGCGAAGTAACGGAAAAAATCATATAATCAACAGCTATGTGAAAGGGAATGAAAATGAGAGATTATTCACTTTTTTATTTTTTTAAATTTATAAATTTAAAGTTTTCAATTATGAACAAAAAGTTTCTAAGTGTGATCCTGTTCAGCGCCTTAATGGTGGGCACTGCAGGAACGTTCACGTCTTGTAAGGACTATGATGACGACATCAAGGACTTGCAGGGACAAGTTGACGGCTTGGCTGGAGACGTTAAAAAGCTACAAGGCGATTTGACGACTTTAGGTACTACAGTCGACAACTTAACTTACGTGAAGGATGCAAAAATTGAGAACGGCAAACTAGTTGTCGTTGACAAAAATGGTAATCCACATTCGTATGACATTCCGGCAGGTGTAACCTATACATTGTCTGTTTCTAAGGATGGGGACGAAGTTACAATCTCTTTGAAGGGCAGTGACGGTAGCACGTCAGATGTAAAAATTGATATGCCTAAAGGGTTTGATGCTACTCTGCTCTCCATAGATAAGGATGGCAATATATTGTACGATGATGAAAAAACTGGTGGAAAGATTGACTTGCCCACAGTTCCTACTCTTACTATGGAGATTTTGGACGAAGACGGTGTCAAATTGGGTTATATTATAAAATATGGTAGCGCTACTCCTATCAATCTGCGAATTTCAGATGTGTTGCCTATCACAAGCTTCGAATATATTCCAGAATCTATTCTGCAAGGTTGGGGTGAACGCGTAATTGTATTCCACAAGGATAGCTATAAACCGGTAGAAATTAAAAATGATGCAATTGTTGCACTTGCAAAAACAAATTATTTGCCGAATCAAGCAGCACCTCAATTCCATGTAAATCCTTCTTCTGCTACACAAGAACAAATTACTAAAACAGATGTACTAGATAAGACCGTTACAATGACCAAAGGTGTGAACGCGGGTCTTGTTACTTGGAAAAACACTGTTATTGAAGGAGGATTGGCTACTGTGACTTTGGAAGCCAACCCGAATTTGTTTGCTAATTCTAGTTTGACTGAAGATAATGAAAAACCCGAACTGAACGAAATAGCTCTTCAGTTTACAACCAAAGCGGGAAACAAGGTTACTACAGAATATGTAGGTGTTGTAAACCGTACAGAGGAATTGAAACTTGTTTTAGCTGATAAAGAGGTAACTAGTGAAAATGCAAAGGATGATAAGTGCCATTTTGCAACGAATTTAGCTGCTGCCGAAGAACAAAAAGCAAAGATTGGAGTAGACAATAAGCCTGCTGCTGACAACAATCATTTGGTACAAAATGTTGTTTATGATGATGCGGTTTCTGAGCAAGGTATTGATTTGAAGACTTTGGTTACAACTTGTAATATTGCCGGTTCTCAACATAAATTCTTCAATTATGCCAATTATGCCGATACATATGAACTGACATTTGAGGCAGTGGAATATAAGGTGAACAATACTCCGCAAGAAAATTATATGACTTTGGAAGATGGTATTTTCCATGCAAAGAATTATGGCGGTGTAGACAAGAGCGCTATCGGTAAGTCTCCTATTGTATTGGCTAAGTTGACAGACAAAACTAACAACAACGAGTTGGTTGCAGCTGCATGGATTAAACTGCTGATTGTTGCAGGTGAAGTTTCTACTGATATTGAGGATGATTATGTAGCAGAAAAGAAAGTGGAAACAAATCTGGGATGCAACAGTGGTGCAGGTTGGACGTACGAGACTGAAGACGAGTTCATGAGTGCACAGGTTTATAACTTCAAGAACAATGCTGACTTGGAAGCACTGAGCAAACAACAATGGCATCATATCTATGCATTCGATGAAGATGCCACCACCGAATATGCCGAAAATCAGGTAGGTGACTGGACGATAACTGCAACTGAGTACGATGAGAATAATGAAGCTAACCAAGTGGTAAAATTCGTGCTTAAAACAACTCCGTTTGAAGTGAAGTCTTATGTGGGCTATGCCGTATTTACTAAAACAACAGAAGACACTAAATTGGATGCTGTTGCCAACAGCCGTACATATCCTGAAAATGTGGTTATCAAGTATGTTGTTGAAGTGAAAAATATCGACTTTACTGCTAATACTCCACAAGGCTCTACCGCAGGCGCTAAGATTGCAGAATACTGGTCAACATTCAAGGGAAAATCGGCTATTGACATTTACTGTGCAACTCCGGATGATGCAGGAACAACAACGAAGGCTGTTATTGAACAAGACTTGTTGAGCAATTTCTATGGACGTACTGTAGCTCTGAAATATAACAAGGAGGATGCAGAAGAAAAATATCCATCATTTGCTCATGAAAATATGACTGTTAAGTTTGTATTCTCTGCAGAAAACAACAAGCGTATCGTAAAGGGGAATGACGGCAAGAATTATGAATTGTTTGTAAATGCCGACGGCACTCAAATTCATGCTCTTGAAGTATTGGAAGGTGATTTCACAGCTATCGCTTCTGATGAAAATGTAATTGCAACTCTCAGCGAAAATGAAACTGATGACAATGGTACTGCTACTGAAACATCGGATGATGTGACTATTGCCGAAAATATTAAGATTTCCTACCAGAGCAATGACGTTGCCAAGGCTGTACTTAACTGGGCTGCACGTGATACAGATGAAATGTTGTATGCTACTATTGATATGAAGTATTACAATGGCTGTGACCAGTATGTTCCTGTAACCGATGGTACATTCAATGCCAAATTTATCCGTCCGGTTAATATTTCCGGAAATGAAGGCAAATACTTCGAGGATGGTAACAATGAAGGTAAGAGCGTATTGAACTTAGGAGACTTGGTTGTATTGAAAGATTGGCGTCTGGATGCAAGCAGTGGTTTGAATGAGTTCTCTAAGCACTTGAATTACTACAAGTACTACAACGTAACAGCTATCAAGTTAGCTGAAGACAAAGACATCCTGACTAATTTGAATAACAGTGAAACATTTGTTCCTATCGAAGAAGTATTTGGTAAAACTGGTGCAGAAACGTTGTTGACATTTGATTCTAAACCACAAACATACGAGAATGTTCCTACAGAAGTTCCAAACTTTGGTACTGTGACCTACAACAATAAGGATGTGAAAGTTCACTCTTCTTTCTACCTGCGTATTCCTATTGAAGTTGTTTACGTATGGGGTAGTGTGATAGAAGAAATCGATGTAGAAGTTAAGCCTACTCTCTAACATAGAGAAAACTGTACTTCTAGAAGTACTCTAAATTGAAAAGGGGATATGTTGATAATCAGCATATCCCCTTTTTACACTTCTGAAATTTGCCCCTTCATTTTCATTCGGCTATCCTATTCTCAGCATAAAAAATGCCCCCGTTCATTTCATTCTCCCTCCACTTTCCACTATCTTTGTCCCCACGATGAAAAAGTTTGCCGACGTCATATTGCCTTTGCCTTTGTACAGCTACTTCACCTACTCCCTGCCCGACGAATGGGTGGATGAAGTGCAGACCGGTTGCCGGGTGGTAGTGCCATTCGGACGGAAGAAATACTATACAGCCATCGTGCGCAACGTGCACTATTGTGCCCCCACCGAATACGAAGTAAAGGAAGTGTCCGCTTTGCTGGATGCCCGCCCGATACTGCTTCCGCGGCAGTTCAAGTTCTGGGAATGGCTCTCCGATTACTATCTCTGCACGCAAGGAGACGTCTACAAAGCTGCCTTACCCTCTGGCTTGAAGCTGGAAAGCGAAACAATCGTAGAGTACAACCCCGATTTCGAATCCGATGTCCGCCTGCCGGAGAAGGAACAGAAGATACTGGATATGCTCTCTGCCGACCCGGAGCAATGCGTGACGAAACTGGAGAAGGAGACCGGCATCAAGAACATACTTTCTGTCATCAAGTCACTGCTCGACAAAGAGGCCATCTTCGTAAAGGAAGAATTGCGCCGTACCTATAAGCCTAAGACCGAAACCCGTGTACGCCTCACCGCCGCCGCCCGCAACGAACACCGCCTGCACATCTTCTTCGACGAGTTGCAGCGCCGTGCCCCCAAGCAACTGGACCTGCTGATGAAATATCTGGAACTCTCCGGCTACCTCAGCGGACGAGATATAAAAGAAGTCTCCAAAGCCGAACTGCTGCAACGCACCTCTGCCACCCCTGCCGTATTCAACGGTCTTGTGGACCGTGGTGTATTCGAAGTCTACCAGCAGGAAATAGGTCGCATAGACAAAGCACTCCTCAAAGAAGTCATCCCCGTCAACCCGCTGAACGAGCACCAGCAACGCGCTTATCACTCCATCTTAGAGAATTTCCAAAGCAAGAATGTCTGCCTGCTGCATGGCATCACGGCAAGCGGCAAGACAGAAGTCTACATTCACTTGATAGAGGAAACCATCCGGCAAGGAAAGCAAGTGCTCTATCTCCTGCCCGAAATAGCCCTCACTGCACAAATCACAGAGCGCCTGCAACGCGTATTCGGCTCCCGACTGGGCATCTATCACTCCAAGTTCCCCGATGCCGAACGGGTGGAAATCTGGCAGAAGCAGCTGTCGGAAGCAGACTATGACATTATTCTCGGCGTCCGCTCCTCCGTTTTCCTTCCTTTCCGCAACCTCGGTCTTGTGATTGTGGACGAGGAGCACGAAAACACTTACAAGCAGCAAGACCCCGCCCCCCGCTATCATGCCCGCAATGCAGCCATTGTACTCGCCTCCATGTACGGCGCCAAAACTCTGTTGGGTACGGCAACCCCTTCTGTAGAGACTTGGCACAATGCCACATCCGGCAAGTATGGCCTTGTGGAACTGAAAGAACGCTATAAAGAGATACAACTGCCGGAGATTATCCCCGTAGACATCAAGGAGCTGCACCGCAAGAAGAAGATGAACGGTCCGTTCTCCCCACTGCTCCTACAATATATCCGCGAGGCACTGGAACAAAAAGAACAAGTCATCCTCTTCCAGAACCGCCGCGGCTTCGCCCCCATGATAGAGTGCAACACCTGCGGCTGGGTACCCAAGTGCAAGAACTGCGACGTCAGCCTCACCTACCATAAGGGGCTGAACCAACTGACCTGCCACTACTGTGGCTACACCTACCAACTGCCCCGCATCTGCCCCGCCTGCGAGGGCACTGACCTGCGCAACCGCGGCTTCGGCACGGAAAAAATAGAAGATGACATCAAAGCCCTCTTCCCCGACGCCCGCGTAGCCCGTATGGACTTGGACACCACCCGCACCCGTACCGCCTACGAGCGCATCATCTCCGATTTCCAGCAAGGCAAGACGGACATCCTGATAGGCACGCAAATGGTGTCCAAGGGTCTGGACTTCGACCACGTCAGCATTGTGGGCATACTCAATGCCGACACCATGCTGAACTATCCCGACTTCCGCGCCTACGAGCGCGCCTTCCAGCTGATGGCGCAGGTTGCCGGACGCGCCGGACGGAAGAACAAGCGCGGCAGGGTGGTGCTACAAACCAAAAGCATCGACCATCCCATCATCCCGCAAGTCATTGCCAACGACTACGAAGCCATGGTAGGCGGGCAGCTTGCCGAACGCCAGATGTTCCACTACCCGCCCTACTACCGCCTGGTGTATGTCTACCTGAAGAACCGGAACGAGACCCTGCTCGACCTCATGGCACAGACTATGGCCGCCAAGCTCCACACCGTCTTCGGCAACCGGGTACTGGGACCGGACAAGCCGCCCGTAGCACGCGTACAGACCCTGTTCATCCGAAAGATTGTCTTGAAGATAGAAACCAATGCCCCGATGGCCCGTGCCCGCGAACTGCTCGTCCAGGTGCAAAAGGAGATGGTGGCGGAAGACCGCTTCAAGTCGCTGATAGTGTATTATGATGTAGACCCGATGTAAATAACTCGTAACTAAAGAAATATGAAGAAGATACTTTTCGTTTGCCTCGGCAACATTTGCCGTTCCTCCTCGGCAGAGGGAGTCATGAAGCATCTGGTAGAAGAAGCCGGACGTGCGGATGAGTTTTTAATCGATTCTGCAGGCATTCTGTCCTATCACCAGGGCGAACTGCCGGACAGCCGGATGCGTGCCCATGCCGCCCGCCGTGGATACAATCTGACGCATCTTTCGCGACCCGTACGTACCGAGGATTTTTACAACTTCGACCTGATTATCGGTATGGACGACCGCAACATCGACGACCTGAAAGATCGTGCCCCTTCAACCGCCGAATGGAGCAAGATACACCGCATGACGGAATACTGTACAAAGTTTACCCATGCCGACCATGTACCGGACCCCTATTACGGCGGTTCCGAAGGTTTTGAGTATGTGCTGGACATTCTGGAAGATGCTTGTGCGGGGTTACTGCAGAGCATTTAATCCAGCGGCATTACATGGTACAGCGTCCCCTGCCGTGACTTCTTGTTCGGTATTTCAAGCTTCTTGAGCGTCCGCCCGAATACGGCCACCTTATTGATAGCCAGACGGTCACGCGTCTTTGTCTGCAAGGCGGAAATAATCTGCATGGGCATCATCCATTGCCCCTCCTCATCCTCTTCTGCCGCACGGAAATGGCTGTGGAAGAGTTGTTCCAGTGGGGTGAGCTGTTCAAATTCCCGGTTCGTCCGCTTCAAGATGGCTTCGTCGGCATCATCCAGCCAGTAGCGCTCACCTTTGGCTACGGCATTCAGAGCCTGCGCATAGAGCTGACGGTAGTTGATGGTGACATTCGTATCAATGGGACCGGTGACCTCAATGCAGATGAAACGGCGGCTGCCACTGGGGTCGGACAACAAGTCCTTCTGATTGCTGGTGCCTATGAAGGAGGCATACCGCCGCATCTCACGGATGGTGCTGCCGTAGGGTTTGCGCAGGTTGGCAGCCGGTTTCTGCAGCAGATGCTTCAGGAAGCCCTGCTGGTTGATGTTGATTTGATCGAACTCGTCAATGTTGACGAGCAGAAAGCGTCCCAGACTGCGTTCTGCTTCCTGCCTGCTCTTGAAGTCGATGCTGTCCGTATAGCCGAAACGCAGCTCCGGTGGCAGCAAAATGCGGCAAAAGGTGGATTTCCGGAACCCTTGAGAACCGACAAGCAGAGGAGAAGTATTGTTTCCGTGTTGCCGGTCCATTCCACGCCAGTGTGCCACCATGCCCAGGAACCAGCGGTAGAACAGCTCCCGCCAATGAGGATTGTGGCACGGGACGAGGTCGGCCAATGCCCGGATGCGGTCTTTCCCATCCCAGCGGCCGGTGTCGTAAAGGTATTCTTCGACGGGATTATAGAGTGGCACATAGTCTGAAGTTAGGAAACGGTTGATGTCGCGGTCCCATACGCGGATACCCTCCTTCAGGGCATTCATAGAGACTGTACTGCGGGCACGCTGGTCGGCGGGCTTGAAATAGAAATGGACGGAGTCGCGCTGACGGTATTCCAAATCATCCAGAACGGTGTTGTAGCGGAACTCATACCGGCGACCCATAAACTCTTCCAGCCGGAAAACGCTCTCCTGTTCTTGCGTCAGACTGCTCTTTTTCCCGAAGCCTTTAAGCTCTTGATATAGGTTATGAATCGTTTGACGGACAATGAATTCATCCGTTTCCCGGTAATAGTGCATCAATGTCTGGCGGACTACTTCCTCTTCGGGGATGCCTGCCTTGAAACAATGTTCGGCCAGAGGCACCAGCAGTATCCGTAAATCCCCGTCCCGTTTCCAACCGTCCAATTCGCGGAATGCACGGTCAAGGGCCGATTCGAAAAGTATGGCGAAGGTGTCCGAGGCTTTACTGTCCGGATGCAGCCGCAACAGCGGGCTCTTTTCTGCGAGTTTTCGTTGCCGGAAGTTCTCCTCTTCGGGCATGCCGAGGGGCTGTTCCAGGCAGAAAGGCACAGCGGCAGGATTGTAGTAAGGATATCCGTCCAGAGTCATGCGGCAACTCTGGGTAAGGGAAGGTTCTTTCAATGTAATGGCAAACGGCAGCAAGGGCTGGTAGCACTTCACCGCCATACGGTAGGCGTGGGCATGAAACAAGGCGGCATCGCTCTCCCGCTTCGGTGTCGTGCCGTCGGGCAGGGCAAACAATACCCATATCTTGGCACTCCGTCCGCTGGAACCGCAGAAAGCGGCAAAGGTCTGTGGCAGCAGGGCGGCTTGTTGCTTTACATATTCCGCTTCGGCAATGCCCGACAGACGGTTTACTTCCAGTTGTACGAGTCCGTTATAGTTCTTCATCCACCGTTCCCCCTCTTGTGTACGGCTATATTCCACGGCGGGATAGATGCGGGGCAACTTGTCTATATGTTCGTATTGGGCGCAAGTGCCCTCCAGTTGAGGAAGGATGGCCCGGAGGGTCGATACATGTCCGGCTTTGGTTTCGGTTTTTAGTTTTTTAATCAGTGCATCCGCTTCCAGGGTGCTGAGGGCTTCCTTTCTGCTCTCTTTTTCTGCTCTAATCAAGGTAATTTTCATTCTGTTTGTCAGCTTTAAGTAAATATAATTCTCGTAAAGATACTACATTGAAGAGCTGAAAGCAAGCATTCTGCGGAATAATTATTAAATGGATACAAGTCTCCACGACTCATGTAGAGAAGTGTTAAAAGCAAGTGAGTTTCTTTGTCAAAACACTGGCATTCCTTTGCTTTTCTCCCTTTGTTTGTCTACTTTTGTATAGGGAATAGATGACGCCTAACGACCATGAACAACTCTGCTTACGGCCATGAAGCAATCGCTTGACGACCGTAAGCAGAGTTGTTCATGGTCGTTAGGCGTCTCTCTTTCCATAGCTTTTACGGATGAAGTACGCACCCCGCACCTATTCCGCATAGGGCGCAAATTTATTATATAACAACTTAAAAGACATTGAACTATGGCAATTTTATTTGATTGGTATGAACTTCCGGAACCAAAAGACAAACAGCGGGAAGAAAAGATACTTCATCCACGCATCCGCTTGAACGGCTCTACCACTACCGACGAACTGCGTCGCAGAATTCAGGAACGCAGCTCGTTGACGGAGACTGATGTTTCGGCGGTACTGGATGCCTTGTCGCACGTCATGGGGGAAGACCTTGCCGAGGGGCGGCAGGTGCATCTGGACGGTATCGGCTATTTTCATCCCGTACTGACGAGCACGGAGCCGGTGACCGCTGCGACCAAACGAAAAACCACCAAGATTAAGCTGAAGGGCATCAAGTTTCGTGCCGACCAGGTGCTGAAGAATGAGATAGGTGCCATCAAAGTTAAACCGCTGGGGCTGAATGAGCATTCCCAAAAGCTGAGTGACAAGGAGATTGACAGGCGACTGACGGGCTACTTCTCTACGCATCAGTTCCTTACGCGCGAGAGTTTTCAGGTTCTCTGCGGGATGATGCGTTCCACTGCGCAGCTTCATATTCGCCTGCTCCGCAGCGAGGGTAAGCTCGAAAATGTGGGAAAACTGAACCAACCGATTTATGTGCCTTGTACGGGGTATTACGGTAGAGACGAGTAGGTTACGGTAAAACTTAGGCGTTTTGAGTAGGTGGAAGCAGATTTTGCTTCCACCTTTTTGGGTTGCTTCCACAGCGGGGCAAATGCCGATGGATAGGGGGGATGCAGGAGGTGGGTGGAAGTGTGGAAGCAAAGTGATGGAAAATAAATTTCTGGAGGGGATTTAGAAAAAGAAAGCAGGAAAGTAAAATTAAAGATTAAAAAAATCCCTGGCCTCAAAGAAGCCAGGGATTCTAATGTTATTTCAAGGTTTCTCTAAATAAGTCCTCCATAATAAAGGACTTATTTAGGAATACATTGATTAGCGTTTGTTTACAGTCATGCCAAGTTCGATAACACGTTCGTGCTTGTACATGTCAACAACTGTAATCTTCAATGTAGAAGGAACAGCAGCTGTCGGGTTAGTTGCCTTAGAATTTACGGTGAAACCAGTGATTTTACCTTCCTCGATGTTTACAGTGAAGTATTCATCCACTTCACCGTTGGCATTGGATACCAAGTGGGCTTCCTTAATTTCCAATGACTTTTCATAAGGTGCGCTCAAAAGTGCACTATATTCACTGTCACGAGAGCTGATACCCTTAATATACTTAGCATACTCTACAGTAACATCTTTACCATAAGTCAGTTCTGTGCTATAAGGTAATGTCGCAGTAGCTTTCAAACCAAGGTCATCCTTAGTAGCCCATCTCCAAGTGTATGTATCGTTGTAGATGCAATTGAATACAGTCGGGAAAGAAGCAGCGTCGATAGTGTAATTAACAAAGGCACCATCTTTCTTCTCAGAAGAAATCTTACCATAGTTGTACACTGCAGTTGTAGCATGCTGAGTCTTATTGTCAATGTACTTTTCAACTACAGACAAAGTTTCTGCACCAGTTACACCATTGTCAACAGTCTTATCACCGTTTACCATAGCAGCAGCAAATGTTATCAGATAATCCTTTGCTTCACCCTTACCGAAGTTGAATACTTGTTTCATTTCCATTGTACCTTCTATAGCCTTCTTAGCAGTCCAATCGTTAGGAATCAAGTAGCAGTTGTAAACGCCTTGAGCATCCAGCTGGTTAGTCTTGATAGAGAATCCTTCCGGCAATGTAGTCGGCAATACTTTCTGTACAGAAATGGTACTTTGTGACAAGAATGTACCTTCAGCATCAAAGAATTTAACGATACCTTCGTAAACCTTGTCATTCTTCATTGTCTGGAGGTCAACTGTAGCTGTCAATTTAGCGTTTGCGATATCTTCAATCTTAGTAGCCTCAGTCTTACCGTCAGCTTTGTAGAATGTGAATACAATACCATCAAGTACATTAGCAGTTTCTGTGATATTAATCTCATCCTTAGCATAAATGCTCAAGTCGAACTTGGCAGCACCGGCAGGAACTGTGAATTTAGCCAGGCCTGCATAAGCGTAAGTAGTCGGAGCATCGACATATGCAGTCGGAGTGATTACGTATTTAGCTTCACTAGCTATTTCAGAACCATTACCAGCCTTCACCCAAACGATTACTGATTGTTCAACTCCGGTATAGTCGATAGTAACCACCTTCAAAGGTACTACTACGCCCTTGGCATAAGCACCACTAATTGTGATATCGAATTTGTTGTCTTTGCTAACAGTTTCTACACCTGCAATAGTCAAGCTCTTGATAGCAGCTTTGTCTGTTGTAGAAAGAGCCTTATTATCAATATCAACAACAACATAGCTACCCATGATAGGGCTGGTTCCTTCTTTTGAAGCAACATTGATTTGGAATGCTTCACCACTTGCTACAGGGTAACATTTCTCAGTATTAGGTGTCGCAGTAGCAGATGGATTTTCATAAGCTGTCAAATCCTTTTTAACTTCTATCGTAGATTGAATAGTTGAGTTCTTTGCAATCTCATCTGCCTTAGTATAAGTTTTCAGTGCTGATTTCGCAGTAATATCATAAGTTGATGTTACAGTTCTTGCATCCTTAGTTGCTGCAAGTGCAAATAGGACGCTCTTATCCTCACTTACTACTTTTTTACCAAAAGCTTCGAGATCAGCCTCTTTGTTCAGTTCTACTTTAACTTCGTAGAGACCGTTAGAAACAGATCTGGTCAACAAGCCGTCGTATGCTTCTGTGCTGAGTGTAATATCACTGAGAGCTTCACCCTTGCTATTGATAAGAGAGAACATCTCGTTTGTCACAACAGCATTTACGGGAGCTACAGAAATCATGAAACTAGCCGGAGTTGTGTAAATCTCATTGGCATTGATTGTGAAGCTGCCAGTAAATCCTTTACCGAATTCGTATGATTTTGCATCTTTCACGCTGGCGTTCGGATTCAGCTTAGCAGGAAGCTGTGCATAGTTCAGTTCCAGTTTCGGATTTGCTGTCTGAAGATCCAGACTTGTAATCATCTCCGTAGTCAAGCCTGTCAGTTTCGTAACCTTTTCAGTCAAGTCATTGATTGTTGCCGCAAGTTCCTTCTTTGCAGCATCGAACTTAGAATCGATAGTAGACTCCAACTGTGCCTTTACTTTGGCTACTTCATCTTGAGCAGCCTTAATTGCCTCTGTTTTTGCATTAGCAGCATCAAGAGCGGCTTGAGCGGCAGCTTTCTCAGCTTCTGTTGCAGTAGATGCAGCGTCATTAGCTTTCTTCACAGCTTCTTCTGCTGAAGTCTTTGCAGCTGCAGCTTCTGTTTTTGCGGCATCCAAGGCTGCTTGCAAAGCTGCGATTTGAGAAGTCATATCTTCCTTAGTCGCAAGCTTGTCAATTTGTCCTTGCAAATTCTCGATGTCATCATCGTAGTCCTTACAAGACGTAAACGTTCCTGCAGTGCCCACCATTAAGGCGCTGAACAGGATTACACTTAGAAACTTCTTGTTCATAATTGAAAACTTTAAATTTATAAATTTAAAAAAATAAAAAGTGAATAATATCTCATTTTGAATCCCTTTCGCATACTTGTTTTGTTACTAAGTATTCCGTTACTTCGCAGGTAATGAAATCCTGTTAATTTCGTTAATAACCAAGGAATAAGGAGAAAATAGGTGGGGTTTGTTCAGAATAGTAAAAATCAACCCGTTGGGATATTGGAAAGATAATATATAGTCTTAATCTCCAACATCATAGAAAAGCTACAATAGAAATTATGAAGTTAAAAAGTCTCTAATTTTCAATATAAGATTCTATCTTTCAGTTTATTGCTTACGTTGGGAAACTTTTTGTAAAGCCAATATCAATCCGCTCCTCAAAACTTTGTTTGAAGACTATAAAAAAGAAACAACAAGTTTGCTCTACTTCCTCAAAAGAAGTAATCTCTTTTATACTGGATATCCTTCGTTTTTTACAAAAGAAATTACCCTTTGATTGGCTTCGTCAATCTTTCTGTTGCTGAAAGGTTTCAGATAAGTTTCCGTCACTGTGATGGAAGAGTGCCCCATGGCTTCTGATATGATTCCAGGATGTATCTCGCAGTGGTAAGCCATGGTCGCCCAAGTATGGCGTGCCGCATAACTACTGAGTGCCGACTGCATTCCCAAGCATTGTCTGAGTACTGCCAAACGTTGGTTGAATGCCCTGAGTGCCGACTGGTATTCCCGGTATGCCGCTTCTGTGCCTTCCTCACTTTGTAATATGGGGAATAAATAAGGAGAGTCCTTGTCCTTGTTTGCTATCATTCTCACCATTTGCATAGCCTCCGGCGTCAGTGAGACGGTCAGTGCCCGTCCCGTCTTCCTGCGCCTATAGGACAAGGTATTTCCTTGTAAATCCCTTTTGTGCAAATAGGCCAGGTCCACAAAAGGAATCCCTCTTAGCATAAACATCAATACAAAGAAAATTTTTGTTTTCTGTCGGGTGTTGGGAGAATTACCGGCCTGCAGGCTCATCTCTGTCTCCCGTACCAAGCAGCCTATGTCGGAAGCTTCGAGCGCCTTTTTCCTATCCGCCCGTGTGCCGGTATACACATGCTCAAACAGCCTGGGTACATATCGCACCAGCTTTTTGTCCACCGCCCGGTTGTAAACCGAACGTATCGCTTTGATATAGGTGGATACCGTATTCCAACTACAATTCCTCTGCCTGAGGAAGTTTTCGAATCTCTTCAGCACGGTCGGGCTCAGCTTGCGCATGGGCATCGGTTGCCATTGGGTGAATGCCGAGAATGCATTCACCGCTGACTGGTAGATGTGTGCCGTCCCCCACCTGCCGCTTTCCCGGAGTTCCCCGATGATTGAGGAGAACATCTCTTGTAAGGTAATTTCATTTCTGCTCATTTCCAAATTATTTATAAAAAGGTTTATCCTGCAATTATAAATAAATTGAGAGCAAGTGCAAAGGCATCATTCTGAAATCTGCGAAACGGGAATGATGCCGTATCCGACAGCTTATTTGTTGGCTAACGTCTGTTTAGTGGCTGATATACGTATCCTGGAAGAACCGCTTGTTATCATTCAGGCTGCAAGTGGCATCCACTCCGGCTTGTTGCAGGCGTTCGGCAATCTCATTCAGTTTCTTTCTCGAAACCCTTCCGATATAGAACAGACGGTAGCGGTAATCGTTGTCCAGCAATTCCATGACGTGCGTGAAATTCTGTTCGCGGGCAAAGTCGAAGTTTACTTTTCTTAGGTTCTGGTACGGATAGCGGATAGTCCTGCCTACGCTGTGTATGATGAGGCCGTTATTGTCCAACGTCAGGTAGCAGAAGCGGGTCATCAGCATGCTGATGAAAAAAAGACTTAATGCAAACGAAATGATAGCCGGGATGAAGCCCCACCATACGTTGCCACTGATGGAATAATATCCCAATATAAGGAATATCAGGAATAAGACAAAGAACCAGAACATATAGAGTGACGGACGCTGGTATGTTTCTGTGGGAACCTCTGCGACTGTCCGTTCCCTCGGTGCGTAGTTGTCGAAGGGGATTTCTTGGGAGACCAGGTAGCGGATGACCGAGGAAGGGTGACGGAAAGGAGGCAGATAGATTACTTTTTCTTTCCCTTCCTTTAGATGTAAAGTCAGTATGCCCGGACCATATTTGTCTTTCGCAGCCAAGTTGCTTTTGCGGGGAACCTGGTGGTAACGCTTCATGAAACTGAAACTCTTGATTTGGTGCAGTCCGATGTGCTGGCTTTGCAGCAGTTGTTCGGCTCTTTTCTGTTCTTTACTGGTCACTTCCATAGTTCTTATTTTTTAAGTTCGGGATAACTGATGCGGGTATGGTATATAGTCTTCAGCTTCTCCTTGAATACGTTCTTCACGGTGGCAATATCCTTGAAGGTGATGGGGCATTCCTTGAAATAGCCTTCTGCCACTTGCGAATCGATAATCTTGTCTACCAGATTGCTGATGCTCTCTTCCGTATATTCGGGCAGACTGCGTGAAGCGGCTTCCACCGAATCGGCCATCATTAGGATAGCCTGCTCTTTGGTGAACGGGTTGGGACCGGGGTAGGTGAATGCCTCCTCGTTAGGGTCTTCACCGGGGTGCTCGTTTTTCCAGGAGATATAGAAATACTTCGTTTTCCCACGGCCATGGTGAGTGGTGATGAAATCCTTGATTACTTTGGGGAGATTGTTCTTCTCGGCCAGCTTCAGCCCGTCCGTCACATGGCTGATGACGACTTGGGCACTTTGCTCATAGCCCAGATTCTTGTGCGGATTGACTCCACCCGATTGGTTCTCGGTGAAGAACACCGGATTCTCCATCTTGCCGATGTCATGATACAGCGCTCCGGTACGTACCAGCTGGCTTTTGGCTCCGATACGGTTGGCCGCTTCCGCCGCAAGGTTGGCAACCTGCATGGAATGCTGGAAGGTGCCGGGAACTGTCTCGGACATGCGGCGCAGCAGGCTGTTGTTGATGTTGGACAATTCGACCAGGGTGACATTGGAGGTAAAGCCAAACGTCTTTTCCACCAGGAAGAGCAGGGGATAGGTGAACAGCAGCAACACTCCGTTGATGACGAAATAGGTGTACATGCTTCCGTTGATTTTTGTCAAGTCGTTTTCTGTAATCAGCTCGAAAGCAAAGTAGACGGCAGCGTAGGTCAATATGACGAGGAAGGCTGTCCGGAACAGTTGCGACCGTTGTGAAAGTTCCCTCAGACTGAAGATGGCAACCAGCCCCGCTGAGAGTTGCAGAAGAATGAATTCATGCGGATAGCGCAGGCAGATGGAGCATATCAGTATGGTGGTGACTTGTGCGATGAAGGCCGTGCGTGAGTCGAGGAACACCCGGATGATGACCGGCAGCATGGCATACGGGATGATATAGACATTGAATATGTTGTTGGCAACCATGATGGCCGTCACCACGCAATAGAACATGATGAGGGCGAAGAGCAGGGAGAGGCTGCCCTTGCGCTTGTAGTAATCTTTACGGAACAAGTCGAGGTAGAGCATGAAACACAGCATGAAGATACTGACAAACAATACCTGCCCCGCCAGCATCAACCGTTTTTGCCCGATGGACTCACTGCGTTTGATGGATTCTTTCCGTAGACTCTCAAGGATGTTGTATGTCTCCTGGCTGACAATCTCGCCGCGGTCGATGATTTTCTGTCCGCTCAGTACGATGCCGTTGGCCCATGAATAGTTGTCGAGCATCTCCTTCTTAGCGGTTTCGGTCCGCTGCTCGTCATAGGTCAGATTAGGGAACAGATATTCGTTCAGCGAGCATTGCCGTAGAATGTCCGGGCGGTAGTGGGCGGTATCGGCCGTGAGTATATAGTTATAGGCATCCTTCACCGAATATACCTTGTTGATGTCCTGCTGGTTGGCCAGTTTGTCGTTAATGACCATGATGGCGGTTGTGCTGTCCTTATGCAGTTGGTTCAGCTCTTCGGTAGAAACGATGCCGGCGCGATATACTTCAGAGAGTTTCCTTTCCAGAAAGCGGACGTAGTCGGTGGAGGGAAGCAGGCCGCGCAGGTGGGTCTGATAGTCTGCCTTCAACTTGGCGAGCACACTTTTCTCAATGCTTTTGTCCAGCTGGAAATACGGCTGGAAGGCGGCGAGGATACTGTCTTGCTCGCGTTTCACCACTTCATCGGCCTTATAGATGGGGAAGTCGAAGGTGGCCATGAGCTGTCCGTACTTCCAGGGCTTGTCAATGTCGAACTGGTAGTTGAATTTACCGTCACGTGGCAGAAAATAGACAATAATCCCCACAGTGCCGATGAATATCAGTGCTCTGTATAGCAAATCTCTGAGCGAGAACTCTTTTTTTGTATTGAAATAACTCATATCGGCTGAAATTTTTGCGAAAAGTACAAAAAAAAACATTAGTGTGGAAAAAAAGGTTTAATTTTGCCGTCTAAAATATTCATAAGTAAGGTAGATTATGACAGAAAGAAAGGTCAGAGTCCGTTTTGCCCCGAGTCCTACGGGGGCGTTGCACATCGGCGGTGTGCGTACAGCTTTATACAATTATCTCTTTGCGCGTCAGCATGGAGGAGATTTGATATTTCGTATTGAAGATACTGATTCCAACCGGTTTGTACCGGGTGCGGAAGAATATATCCTGGAGTCTTTCAAGTGGTTGGGCATCCCGTTTGACGAGGGCGTGAGTTTCGGTGGAGACCATGGCCCGTACCGTCAGTCGGAACGTCGGGAAATATACAAGAAGTATGTTCAGATTCTGCTGGAGGCCGGAAAAGCCTACATCGCTTTCGATACTCCTGAGGAGCTGGAAGCAAAGCGTGCGGAGATTGCGAATTTCCAGTACGATGCTTCTACCCGCATGCAGATGCGCAATTCACTGACCCTTCCTAAAGAAGAGGTAGACGCGCTGATTGCTGCCGGTAAGCAGTACGTGGTGCGTTTCAAGATAGAGCCGAACGAAGATGTGCATGTGAACGACCTGATTCGTGGGGAAGTAGTGATAAACTCTTCCATTCTTGATGACAAGGTTCTTTATAAATCGGCAGATGAACTTCCTACTTACCATCTGGCCAATATTGTGGACGACCATTTGATGGAAGTGTCCCATGTGATACGCGGTGAGGAATGGTTGCCTTCCGCACCGTTGCATGTATTGCTCTACCGTGCCTTTGGGTGGGAGGATACCATGCCTGCCTTTGCGCATTTGCCCTTGTTGCTGAAGCCCGAGGGTAACGGCAAATTGAGTAAGCGTGACGGCGACCGTCTGGGCTTCCCGGTTTTCCCGTTGGAGTGGCATGACCCCAAGTCGGGAGATGTCTCTTCAGGCTACCGCGAATCAGGCTATCTGCCCGAAGCGGTCATTAATTTCCTGGCTCTGCTGGGCTGGAATCCGGGCAATGACCAGGAACTGATGTCTATGGATGAATTGGTGAAATTGTTTGATTTGAGCCATTGCAGCAAGTCGGGTGCCAAATTCGACTATAAGAAAGGTATCTGGTTCAACCATGAGTACATCATGATGAAACCGGATGCGGAGATAGCTTGTCTTTTCAGACCGGTGCTGGAGTCCAACGGCATAGACGCCTCCAACTATAGCGACGAGTTCCTTACGAAAGTGGTTTCACTGGTGAAGGGACGCGTCAACTTCGTAAAGGAACTGTGGGACCAGACCCGTTTTTTCTTCGTAGCCCCCACGGAATATGCGGCAAAGGATGTGAAGAAGCGTTGGTCGGAAGATACTCCCCGCATCATGACCGAATTGATGGATGTGTTGCGCGGCATCGGGGATTTCTCCTCCAAGCCTTCCGAAGATATTGTGATTGGTTGGATTACTGAGCGTGGCTATCACATGGGAAATGTGATGAATGCCTTCCGCTTGTCAGTGGTGGGCGAGTGTAAAGGCCCGCACATGTTCGACATTACCGAGCTGATTGGCAAGGAAGAGACGTTGGCCCGTATACAGCGTGCTGTTGATGCTTTAAAGTGAATAAATCTTCTTCATCCTTAATCCATATAGTATGCTATATGACTTGGCAATAGCCATCTACGATATTCTGGTGCATCTGGCTGCTCCATTTAGCCGTAAGCCCCGAAAAATGATGAAGGGACACTGGGTGGTCTATGAACTTCTCCGGCAGCAGTTGGAGAAGGACGTGCGCTATATATGGTTCCATGCCGCTTCTTTGGGGGAGTTCGAGCAGGGACGGCCGTTGATTGAGAAAATTCGTGCCAAATATCCGGATTACGGTATTCTGCTGACTTTCTTCTCGCCGTCGGGCTATGAGGTCCGCAAGAATTATAGGGGGGCAGACGTTGTCTGTTACTTGCCTTTCGACAAGTCCCGCAATGTGAAGAAGTTCCTGGATATCGTGAATCCCTGCATGGCATTCTTCATCAAGTACGAGTTCTGGAAGAACTATCTGGACGAACTGCACAAGCGCCGTATTCCGGTGTACAGCATTTCTTCCATTTTCCGCCGCGGACAAGTATTCTTCAAGTGGTATGGCGGTACGTACAGACATGTGCTGCGCGACTTCGACCATTTGTTTGTGCAGAATGAACGCTCCAAACGCTATCTGGCGAAGATAGGTATCAGCCGTGTCACGGTGGTGGGGGATACCCGTTTTGACCGTGTGCTGCAGATTCGTGAGGAGGCCAAACATCTGCCTTTGGTGGAGCTTTTCAAGAACAACACGATGACTTTCGTGGCAGGAAGCTCCTGGCAGCCGGACGAGGATTTGTTTATTGAATACTTTAACCAGCATCCAGAGGTGAAGTTGGTTATCGCTCCGCACGTTATCGACGAAAACCATCTGGTAGAGATTATCCGTAAACTGAAACGCCCCTACGTGCGCTA
Source organism: Bacteroides sp. RTP31139st1_H2_RTP31139_211217 (assembly GCF_040227615.1). NCBI lineage: Bacteria > Pseudomonadati > Bacteroidota > Bacteroidia > Bacteroidales > Bacteroidaceae > Bacteroides > Bacteroides sp. RTP31139st1_H2_RTP31139_211217. The sequence continues at coordinate 19,493 of NZ_JBCNZM010000029.1, forward strand.
TACCCGTGCCGACGAGAAGAATGTCCGTAAGGCCGACTGCCTGATTATCGACTGCTTCGGGTTGCTCTCTTCCATCTACCGCTATGGCGAGATTGCCTATATCGGAGGTGGTTTCGGAGTGGGAATCCACAATACTCTTGAGGCTGCAGTTTATGGCATTCCGGTGATTTTCGGACCGAAGTATCAGAAATTCCAGGAGGCCATCCAGTTGCTGGAGGCAAAAGGCGCTTTCTCGGTGAAGGATTATGAGGAACTGAAAACTTTGCTCGACCGTATGCTGACAGATGAAGTCTTTTTGCGCGAATCAGGCATGAATGCAAGCAATTATGTGACCGGCAACGCCGGTGCAACGGATAAGATAATGAGTATGATAAACTTTTAGAAAAGTAAAGAGTGATAAAAGCGATAGGGCGGTAAAGGTGATGGAATGGCATCCCTTTATCGCCCTGCCTTTTTGGGGCGCCTTGCTCCCTTTATTTGTACCAGTCGGAATACATCAGATAGTTGTGTGCAATCTTCTGGTTCAGCTCCTTGGCCTGCTCCGGATCTACTTTCTTGATGAACTTGGCGGGGACTCCTCCCCAGATGCTTCCCGGCTCGATGACCGTATTGCTCAATACCAGGGAACCAGCGGCGACAATAGCCCCTTCGCCCACTACTGCGTGGTCAAGGATGGTGGAACCCATCCCTACCAAAGCATAGTTCTTGATAGTGGCTCCGTGGATGGTCACGTTGTGCCCCACGGATACGTGGTCTCCTATCTCTATGGTCGATTTCTCGTACAAGGTGTGGAGCACGCTTCCATCCTGGATGTTTACTCCGTTCCCTATGCGGATTGAGTTTACGTCACCCCGCAGCACGGTGCTGAACCAGATGCTGCAATCCCGTCCCGTCTTGACGTCGCCAATGACAACCGCATTGTCCGCCAAAAAACAATTCTCCCCGATTTCGGGAGTGAATCCTCTTACTGATTTTATTAATGCCATTTTTTTAGTGATTAGTGGTTAGGTTACTGCATGCTTCCTTCAGCCATTCCCGTTCTCCTTCGTTCAGGCTTGGCGAAAGTGCCTCGTATACATGCTGGTGATAGTTGTCCAGCCATGCCGTTTCCTCTGCCGTCAGCATCTCTTTGATGATACCTTTCTTGCAGATGGGGCAGAGGGTAATGGTTTCGAACTTCAGGTAATTTCCGAACATGCCTTCACCGTCCTTCACGGTCAGCACCAGGTTTTCCGTGCGTATTCCATGGCTTCCGGCTTTATAAACGCCCGGTTCGTTGGAAGTGACCATTCCCGGCCGTAGGGTTACCGGATTCTCATTCATGCGGATGCTTTGCGGACCTTCGTGCACATTGAGGAAATGGCCTACGCCGTGCCCGGTACCATGCAGGAAGTTCATGTGGTATTGCCATATCGGCATGCGGGCCAGTACATCCAGTTGCGCTCCTCGCGTACCTTCCGGGAAGACAGCCATGGCGAGGTCGATATGTCCTTTCAGTATCAGGGTGTAGTCCGTCTTCTCTTCTTCGGTCAGTTTCCCCAGTGCGATGGTGCGGGTGATGTCGGTAGTGCCGTCCAGGTATTGCGCACCCGAGTCCAGCAGCAGGAATCCCTCGGGTTTCAGTGGCACGTCCGTTGCCGGAGTGGCTTCGTAGTGTACGATGGCTCCATGTTCCTTGTACCCGGCAATGGTGTCGAAGCTTTCTCCCATGTAGAGTGGCTGTGCGGCACGGAATTCGTGCAGTTTCTTGTCTACGCTGATTTCTGTCTCGTTGCCTGCGGGAACGGCCTCCTCCAGCCATTTCAGGAACTTCACCAGTGCCACTCCGTCGCGTTGCATGGCTGCGTGGATGCCGGCTATTTCCCGGTCATTGCGGACCGCTTTCAGCAAGGCTATCGGTGAGCGCTCGTCAAGTACCCGGCAGGAAGGGGGGAGGGCGGAATAAACGGCATAATTCGTCTTTCCCATGTCGAGCATGATGCTGCCGTCCGGTATTCTTGTCACAAAGGATTCGGTGTCCCCATAAGCATGGATGGTGACGCCGGCTTCTTCCAGATAGGCTGAAAGCTCTTCCGTTACTTTCTCGGGCTGGATGAAAAAGTGTGTTTCTTGTTCGTTGATTATCAGGTAGCTTACTACTACGGGGTTGCAATGCACATCGTTGCCGCGTATGTTGAGTGTCCATGCTATCTCGTCCAATGCCGACACCAATAATACGTCCGCTTCACTCTTTTTCATCTCCCGGCGGATAGCAGCCAGTTTGTCCGGACAGCTTTTCCCGGCGTATTTCATCTCGTGGATAAAGGCGGGTGCTTCGGGCATGGGAGGGCGGTCTGTCCATATCTCATTCATCGGGTCGGCAATGCTCTTTACGGTGATGTCGTTTTTTGCCAGATCCTCTTGCAGGGCTATGGCTTGTGTGGTGGAAAATACCTTCCCGTCTATACCTACAACTGAATTCGCTGTAAGGTTCTCCCGCAGGAAATCGAGGATGCTGGGCGTTTCGGGCAGCATTTCCTTGTATAAGTCGATGCCGCTGCCTTCCAGCTGCTGCTCGGCTTGGAGAAAATAGCGGGAATCTGTCCACAGTCCCGCCTTGTCGCTGGTGATCACCGCCGTGCCTGCCGAACCGGTGAAGCCTGATATCCATTCTCTTGATTTCCAGTACGGTGCTACGTACTCGCTTAGGTGCGGGTCGGTACTGGGGATAATGAAAGCGTCTATGCCTTCTCTTTTTAACAATGCCCGTAGAGCATCTATACGTTGATTGATTGTCTGAGCCATATTTTTATAAATGTAATTAAGTAGGCGTGTAAATGAGTTTATAATCTCTCCATTCTCTGCTTTCAAAGTTACACATTCTCTTTTAAAAATGTGCTATGCTTCACGGATTTTAGCGGATTGGCTCAATAAAAACATCTTTCCCTTTGCTCATTCGTTTGATAATTAGGAATCATGGGTAATTTTTTTGCAGAAAGTTTTGTGAATAAAGAAAGTATGTGTAATTTTGCCGCTCAATTTAATCGTGAGATTTTTAAACCATTAACATTTAATTAAAAGAAAATGATTGTAGTACCTGTAAAAGAAGGCGAAAACATTGAAAAAGCGCTGAAGAAATTCAAAAGAAAGTTTGAAAAAACTGGCACAGTTAAGGAATTGAGACGCAGACAACAATTTGATAAACCGTCTGTGACTAAAAGACTTAAGAAAGAACGTGCTGTTTACGTTCAACAACTTCAGCAAGTAGAAGATTAATAATTCGTAAATTCCTTTGAATTATTGAATTCTTTTTCATACATTCGTTGCATGATTTTAGATATGTAGCGATATGTTGTTGACAGATTCTTTTCTTGACTATCTTCTGCATGAGCGGAACTATTCCAAAGGTACGGTTGAGTACTATCGGGCAGATATTCTTGAACTGCAGAGGTTTGGAGAAGAAATGTTGGGAGACTTGACTCCATCGGATGTAGATGCGGAACTTGTTCGTGAATGGATTGCTTCCTTGATGGACAAAGGACTTGCTTCTAATACGATAAACCGAAAGCTGAGTTCTGTCCGGACATACTATAAATTCCTTTTGAGGAGAGGCAAGGTTGCGGTAGATCCGTTGCGGAAAGTGACGGGGCCCAAGAAGAAAAAGCCGCTTCCGGTATTTCTGAGAGAGGGTGAGATGAATAGGTTGCTGGATGATATGGACTTTGGTGAAGGTTTTGAAGGGTGTCGCGACCATATGATTATTGAAATGTTTTATGCTACCGGCATGCGACTTTCAGAATTGATAGGGTTGGATGATAAGGATGTCGATTTTTCGGCTTCTCTCGTTAAAGTGACGGGAAAACGGAATAAACAACGTCTTATACCTTTCGATGAGGAGCTGGGACGCTCGATGCGAGAATATGTCAATGTGCGGAATGAAGCTGTCCCGGTTCGCTCGGATGCTTTTTTTGTCCGGAAGAATGGAAAAAGGCTTTACCGCAGTATCGTAGCATGCCTTGTGAAACGAAACCTTTCGAAGGTAGTGACTGTAAAA
>NZ_JBCNZM010000029.1:23535-41677 GCF_040227615.1 Bacteroides sp. RTP31139st1_H2_RTP31139_211217
CCCCACGTGCTGAGGCACACCTTTGCAACGGCTATGCTGAACAATGGTGCTGATTTAGGCTCGATAAAAGAACTCCTCGGGCACGAGAGTCTGGCGACAACGGAAGTTTATACGCATACTACTTTTGAAGAGCTTAAAAAAGTGTATAATCAGGCTCATCCCCGAGCCTAAAGTAAAAAGGAGGTAAGTATGGAAGTAAGAATTCAATCGATTCACTTTGATGCGTCAGAGCAATTGCAGTCTTTCGTTCAAAAGAAAGTTGCTAAGTTGGAGAAATTTTACGACGATATAAAGAAAGTAGAGGTGTCATTAAAGGGAGTAAAACCAGAAACAGCCGAAAATAAAGAAGCCGGAGTGAAAGTATTGGTTCCCAATGGCGAGTTTTATGCAAACAAGGTTTGTGATACGTTTGAAGAAGCAGTGGATTTATGCCTGGAAGCTTTGGAAAAACAGCTGGTTAAGTACAAGGAAAAGCAACGGAGCAAATAATTTTCCGCTAAAATTTTGCGGGTAAAAAATAAATGCCTAAATTTGCAGCCGTTTCGCTCACACTATGAACGTTACGGTTGCATTTTTTAGCTTGCCTCTTTAGCTCAGTTGGCCAGAGCACGTGATTTGTAATCTCGGGGTCGTTGGTTCGAATCCGACAAGAGGCTCGCTCAAGGATGAGTGGAATGAGTCTTTCTTCACGAGGTGGAGATGATATGAGAACGGAAATCGTCCGGGTAAAGTTCACTCTGCGATGATTTAGTAAGGAAAAGAGTTCTTTTTGTAATGTAGGGGCAAATACCAGAGTGGCCAAATGGGGCAGACTGTAAATCTGCTGGCTTACGCCTTCGGTGGTTCGAATCCATCTTTGCCCACAACTCTTATTCTCCTTGCTGTTATAGCTCAGCGGTAGAGCACTTCCTTGGTAAGGAAGAGGTCCCGGGTTCAAGTCCCGGTAACAGCTCACAAAGATGTAAAAGCTGATTATTAATCAAATAAATAACAAGTAAAGCTATGGCTAAAGAGAAATTCGAACGTACCAAACCGCATGTAAACATTGGTACAATTGGTCACGTTGACCACGGTAAAACCACGTTGACAGCTGCTATCACTACAGTGTTGGCAAAGAAAGGTCTTTCTGAATTGCGTTCTTTCGATTCTATCGATAACGCTCCTGAAGAAAAGGAAAGAGGTATCACTATTAACACTTCTCACGTAGAGTATGAAACAGCTAACCGTCACTACGCTCACGTAGACTGCCCGGGTCACGCCGACTACGTAAAGAACATGGTAACTGGTGCTGCTCAGATGGATGGTGCTATCATCGTAGTTGCTGCTACTGATGGTCCGATGCCTCAGACTCGTGAGCATATCTTGCTGGCTCGTCAGGTAAACGTACCGAGACTGGTTGTATTCATGAACAAGTGTGACATGGTAGACGACGCTGAAATGTTGGAACTCGTTGAAATGGAAATGCGTGAACTGCTTTCAGCCTACGAATTCGACGGCGACAACACTCCGTTCATCCAGGGTTCTGCTCTTGGTGCGTTGAATGGCGTTGAAAAGTGGGAAGAGAAGGTTATGGAGCTGATGGATGCTTGCGACACTTGGATTCCTCTGCCTCCGCGTGATATTGACAAACCGTTCTTGATGCCGGTTGAAGACGTATTCTCAATCACTGGTCGTGGTACTGTAGCTACTGGTCGTATCGAAGCTGGTGTTATCCATGTAGGTGACGAAGTTGAAATCCTCGGTTTGGGTGAAGACAAGAAGTCTGTTGTAACTGGTGTTGAAATGTTCCGCAAGTTGCTGGATCAAGGTGAAGCTGGTGACAACGTAGGTCTGTTGCTCCGTGGTATCGACAAGAACGAAATCAAACGTGGTATGGTTCTTTGTAAGCCCGGTCAGATTAAACCTCACTCTAAGTTCAAAGCTTCTATCTACGTTTTGAAGAAAGAAGAAGGTGGTCGTCACACTCCGTTCCACAACAAATACCGTCCTCAGTTCTATCTGCGTACTATGGACTGTACAGGTGAAATCACTCTTCCGGAAGGAACTGAAATGGTAATGCCTGGTGATAACGTAGAAATCACTGTAGAACTGATCTACCCGGTAGCATTGAACGTAGGTTTGCGTTTCGCTATCCGTGAAGGTGGTCGTACAGTAGGTTCTGGTCAGATTACTGAAATTCTTGACTAATAACCAATATAATCTTAATCAGTTCCCGGTATACATCGGGAACTGATTATGTACAAACGGGAGTAGCTCAGTTGGTAGAGCACCGGTCTCCAAAACCGGGTGTCGGGAGTTCGAGCCTCTCCTCCCGTGCTAATATTTTTGAAATGAAGAAGATTGTAGCTTATTTTAAAGAAACTTACGACGAACTTGTTCATAAAGTGTCGTGGCCTACGTATTCTGAACTTACTAACAGTGCAGTAGTTGTTTTATATGCTTCCCTACTAATTGCAGTGGTAGTATTTGCGATGGACTTCTGTTTCCAGCATCTGATGGAATTTGTTTATCCACATTAAAAGTAAGGAGAAATGTCTGAGATTGAAAAGAAATGGTACGTTTTGCGTGCTATTAGCGGAAAAGAAGCTAAGGTAAAGGAATACCTTGAAGCTGATATTAAAAACAGCGACCTTGGTGATTACGTATCTCAGGTATTGATTCCTACCGAAAAGGTATATCAGGTTCGCAATGGTAAGAAAATTGTGAAAGAGAGAAGTTATCTCCCTGGTTACGTTTTGGTGGAGGCTGCTCTGGTGGGTGAGGTTGCTCATCATCTGAGAAATACTCCTAATGTGATAGGGTTCTTGGGTGGTTCGGAAAAACCCGTACCTCTGAGACAGTCGGAAGTGAATCGTATACTTGGTACGGTCGACGAATTGCAGGAATCAGGTGAAGACTTGAGTATCCCGTATGTAGTCGGCGAGACTGTAAAGGTGAATTACGGTCCGTTCAGTGGATTCAGTGGAATCATTGAAGAAGTGAACACCGAGAAGAAGAAACTGAAGGTCATGGTCAAGATATTCGGACGGAAGACTCCGCTCGAATTGGGCTTTATGCAAGTTGAAAAAGAATAGTGCAGGTGTTACGCTGTAGTATTCTTCATTAATGTTTATATATATAAATCAATTAGAAAATGGCTAAAGAAGTTGCTGGACTAATCAAATTACAGATTAAAGGAGGCGCGGCAAATCCATCACCCCCAGTAGGACCTGCATTGGGTTCCAAGGGTATCAATATCATGGAGTTTTGCAAGCAATTCAACGCCAGAACCCAAGACAAAGCAGGAAAGATTCTTCCTGTGATTATCACTTACTACGCAGACAAGTCTTTCGATTTTGTAATCAAGACTCCTCCCGTGGCTATCCAGTTGTTGGAAGTGACGAAGCAAAAGAGTGGTTCTGCTGAGCCTAACCGTAAGAAAGTTGCCGAGATCACTTGGGAACAGGTTCGTACGATTGCTCAGGACAAAATGGTTGACTTGAACTGTTTCACTGTAGAAGCTGCCATGAAAATGGTTGCCGGTACAGCTAGAAGTATGGGTATCGCTGTAAAAGGGGAGTTCCCGGTTAATAATTAATAAACTTCAATTAGAATGGGTAAACTGACAAAAAATCAAAAGTTGGCTGCAGAAAAAATTGAAGCAGGGAAAGCATACTCTCTCAAGGAAGCTGCTCAGTTGGTAAAGGAAATCACTTATACCAAGTTTGACGCTTCTCTGGATATCGACGTACGTTTGGGCGTTGACCCGCGTAAGGCCAACCAGATGGTGAGAGGTGTTGTATCACTTCCTCACGGTACTGGTAAGGTTGTACGCGTTTTGGTGCTTTGTACACCAGATGCTGAAGCTGCTGCAAAAGAAGCCGGAGCTGACTATGTTGGTCTTGACGAATATATTGAAAAGATCAAAGGTGGATGGACTGATATTGATGTGATTATCACTATGCCGTCCATCATGGGTAAGATTGGTGCACTCGGTCGTGTGCTCGGTCCTCGTGGATTGATGCCTAACCCCAAGAGTGGCACTGTAACTATGGATGTTGCTAAAGCTGTAAGAGAAGTAAAACAAGGCAAAATCGACTTTAAGGTTGACAAGAGCGGTATTGTTCATACTTCTATCGGTAAAGTTTCATTTAGCGCTGAGCAAATTCGCGACAATGCGAAAGAATTCATCTCTACTTTGAATAAATTGAAACCGACTGCAGCCAAGGGTACATATATTAAGAGTATTTATCTTTCTAGCACGATGAGTGCGGGCATCAAGATTGACCCGAAAACAGTAGAAGAAATCTAATAAAACGGAGTAATAATGAGAAAGGAAGATAAAAGTACGATTATTGAGCAGATTGCTGCTACAGTGAAGGAATACGGTCACTTCTATTTGGTGGATACCACTGCCATGAATGCTGCTACAACCAGCATGTTGAGAAGAGAATGTTTCAAGGCTGACATCAAATTGATGGTAGTTAAGAATACATTGCTTCACAAGGCATTGGAGAGCCTGGAAGAAGACTTTTCTCCGCTTTATGGTTCTCTGAAAGGTACAACTGCCGTAATGTTCAGCAACGTTGCTAACGCTCCGGCCAAGTTGATTAAAGATAAGGCTAAGAACGGTATTCCCGGACTGAAGGCTGCATATGCAGAAGAAAGCTTCTATGTTGGTGCTGACCAGTTGGATGCTCTCGTAAGTATCAAGAGTAAGAATGAAGTTATTGCCGATATCGTTGCATTGCTGCAGTCACCGGCCAAGAATGTTATTTCTGCTCTGCAATCAGGTGGTAACACCCTCCACGGAGTTCTCAAGACTCTTGGTGAACGTCCCGAAGCGTAAATTTCGGAAAAAGAATTATATCAATTTATTTAGTATTTAAACAATTAAAAATCATACAAAAATGGCAGATTTGAAAGCTTTTGCAGAACAATTAGTTAACTTGACAGTAAAAGAAGTTAATGAACTTGCAACAATCCTGAAAGAAGAATATGGTATTGAACCTGCTGCTGCAGCTGTAGCTGTTGCTGCTGGTCCTGCAGCCGGTGGTGCTGCTGCCGCAGAAGAAAAGACTTCTTTCGACGTAGTATTGAAGAGCGCTGGCTCAGCTAAACTTCAGGTAGTTAAAGCCGTTAAGGAAGCTTGCGGTCTTGGCTTGAAGGAAGCTAAGGACATGGTAGACGGTGCTCCTAGCGTAGTAAAAGAAGGTTTGGCTAAGGACGAAGCAGAATCATTGAAGAAAACATTGGAAGAAGCTGGAGCTGAAGTTGAACTTAAATAACATTAGCCTGTAAATCAGGTAATTCGGTTAGGAACCCTTCGTGAAAAGGGTTCTTAACCTTTTTGTGTATATATTTAAAATTAAGTTCTACAAATCCATTAACAGATGTCTTCAAATACTGTAAATCAAAGAGTTAATTTTGCTTCGACTAAGAATCCGCTTGAATATCCGGATTTTCTGGAAGTACAATTGAAGTCATTCAAAGACTTTCTACAACTGGACACCCCACCCGAGAAGCGTAAGAACGAGGGACTGTATAAAGTATTTGCTGAAAACTTCCCCATTGCCGATACAAGAAATAATTTTGTTCTTGAGTTTTTGGACTACTATATTGATCCGCCGCGCTATACCATTGATGAATGTATAGAGCGAGGGCTTACATATAGCGTGCCTTTGAAGGCAAAATTGAAATTATATTGTACCGACCCCGACCACGAAGATTTTGACACGGTCATCCAGGACGTGTTCCTCGGTCCTATTCCTTACATGACGGATAAGGCAACATTCGTCATCAACGGTGCGGAACGTGTGGTTGTATCCCAGCTTCACCGTTCACCGGGCGTATTCTTCGGACAGAGCGTACATGCCAACGGTACCAAGTTGTACTCAGCCCGTATCATCCCGTTCAAGGGTTCGTGGATTGAGTTTGCCACCGACATCAACAACGTCATGTATGCGTACATTGACCGTAAGAAGAAATTGCCGGTTACCACTTTGCTGAGAGCCATCGGTTTTGAGAATGACAAGGACATTCTCGAGATCTTTAATTTGGCGGAAGACGTGAAGGTGAACAAGACGAACCTCAAGAAGATGGTGGGACGTAAGTTGGCCGCACGTGTGTTGAAAACATGGATTGAGGATTTTGTAGACGAAGATACCGGTGAAGTTGTTTCCATCGAGCGTAACGAAGTCGTTATTGACCGTGAAACTGTAATCGAGCCGGAACATGTTGACATTATATTAGAGTCGGGCGTTCAGAATATCCTCGTACACAAGGAAGAACCGAACCAGTCTGACTATTCTATCATATATAATACTCTGCAGAAGGATCCGAGTAACTCGGAAAAAGAAGCTGTACTCTACATCTACCGCCAGTTGCGTAATGCAGACCCTGCCGATGATGCCAGTGCACGCGAGGTTATCAATAACCTGTTCTTCTCAGAGAAGAGATATGACCTGGGTGATGTAGGCCGTTATCGTATCAACAGAAAGTTGAACTTGACGACCGATATGGACGTGCGTGTCCTTACCAAGGAAGATATTATCGAAATTATCAAATATCTCATCGAGTTGATTAACTCGAAAGCGGATGTGGACGATATCGACCACTTGAGCAACCGTCGTGTGCGTACAGTGGGCGAACAGTTGTCCAATCAGTTTGCCATCGGCCTGGCACGTATGTCGCGTACTATCCGCGAGCGTATGAACGTCCGTGACAATGAAGTCTTTACTCCGATTGACCTGATTAACGCCAAGACAATCTCTTCCGTTATCAATTCATTCTTTGGAACGAATGCTTTGTCACAGTTCATGGACCAGACCAACCCGCTGGCCGAGATTACTCACAAGCGCCGTATGTCTGCCCTGGGTCCCGGCGGTCTGTCACGCGAGCGTGCAGGCTTCGAGGTTCGTGACGTACACTATACTCACTACGGACGTCTTTGTCCTATCGAGACTCCTGAAGGTCCGAACATCGGTTTGATTTCTTCACTCTGTGTGTTCGCGAAAATCAATGAACTTGGCTTCATTGAAACTCCGTACCGCAAGGTGGCAGAGGGTAAGGTTGATCTTTCTGACGAAGGTTTGGTTTACCTCACCGCAGAAGAAGAGGAAGCCAAGATTATTGCTCAGGGTAATGCTCCTTTGAACGATGACGGTACTTTTGTACGTGATAAAGTAAAATCCCGTCAGGATGCCGACTATCCGGTGGTTCCTCCTTCCGAGGTGGAATTGATGGACGTATCTCCCCAGCAGATTGCTTCTATTGCGGCTTCTTTGATTCCGTTCTTGGAGCATGATGACGCCAACCGTGCATTGATGGGATCAAACATGATGCGCCAGGCTGTTCCTTTATTGAAGAGCGAAGCTCCGATTGTAGGTACCGGTATCGAACGCCAGCTGGCACGCGATTCTCGTACGCAGATTACTGCCGAGGGTGACGGTGTGGTTGAATTCGTGGATGCAACGACTATCCGTATTCTGTACGACCGTACGGAGGAGGAAGAGTTCGTAAGCTTCGAGCCTGCATTGAAAGAATATAATATCCCGAAGTGGCGCCGTACCAACCAGAATATGACGATTGACCTCCGTCCGATTTGCGAGAAGGGTCAGCGCGTGACTGCAGGTCAAATCCTGACGGAAGGTTATTCAACCGAAGACGGAGAACTTGCACTGGGTAAGAACCTGCTGGTTGCTTACATGCCGTGGAAGGGCTATAACTATGAGGATGCTATCGTACTGAATGAACGTGTGGTTCGTGAGGACCTTTTGACCTCTGTACACGTAGAAGAATATTCTTTGGAAGTTCGCGAAACGAAGCGTGGTATGGAAGAGTTGACCTCTGACATTCCTAACGTAAGTGAGGAAGCGACTAAAGACCTTGACGAAAACGGTATTGTTCGTGTGGGTGCCCGCATCGAACCGGGTGATATCCTTATCGGTAAGATTACTCCGAAGGGTGAATCGGATCCTTCTCCGGAAGAGAAACTGCTCCGTGCCATCTTCGGTGACAAGGCCGGTGATGTGAAGGATGCTTCTTTGAAAGCCTCTCCTTCTTTGAAGGGTGTTGTTATCGGTAAGCGTCTGTTCTCCCGTGTTGTCAAGACCCGCAGCTCCAAGCTGGCCGACAAGGCTCTGTTACCGAAGATTGACGATGAGTTCGACGCTAAGATTGGTGACCTCAAGAAAGTGTTGATAAACAAGCTGTTGAAGCTTACAGAAAATTATACATCGGAAGGTGTGAAGGATTACATGGGTGCCGACATTATTTCCAAAGGCGCCAGATTCTCTGCTTCCGACTTCAGCGATTTGGACTTCACCGCTGTTCAGTTGAGCAACTGGACGAAGGATGAACATACCAACGGACTGATTCGTGCATTGGTGATGAACTTCATCAAGAAGTACAAGGAACTCGATGCCGAGCTGAAACGCAAGAAGTTCGCCATCACTATCGGTGACGAGTTGCCCGCAGGTATCATTCAGATGGCCAAGGTATACATTGCCAAGAAACGTAAGATTGGTGTCGGTGACAAGATGGCCGGTCGTCACGGTAACAAGGGTATTGTTTCCCGTGTGGTACGCCAGGAAGACATGCCGTTCCTTGCTGACGGTACTCCGGTAGACATCGTGCTGAATCCGTTGGGTGTGCCTTCACGTATGAACATCGGTCAGATATTCGAGGCCGTTCTCGGGCGTGCCGGAAAAAACCTGGGCGTGAAGTTTGCCACTCCTATCTTTGACGGTGCATCTTTGGACGATTTGAACGAATGGACCGATAAGGCCGGCTTGCCTCGCTACGGCAAGACAACGCTGTATGATGGTGGTACCGGTGAAGCATTCGAGCAGCAGGCTACGGTAGGTGTGACTTACATGCTGAAGCTCGGTCACATGGTTGAAGACAAGATGCACGCACGTTCCATCGGTCCGTACTCACTCATTACGCAACAGCCGTTGGGTGGTAAGGCACAGTTCGGTGGTCAGCGTTTTGGAGAAATGGAAGTTTGGGCACTCGAAGCGTTCGGTGCCGCACACATTCTGCAGGAAATCCTGACTATCAAGTCTGATGACGTTGTAGGACGTTCCAAGGCTTATGAAGCAATCGTGAAGGGTGAACCGATGCCTGCTCCGGGTATCCCCGAGTCACTGAACGTATTGCTGCACGAGTTGAGAGGTTTGGGCTTGAGCATCAACTTAGAATAATGGATAATTGATAATTGAGAGTGGATAATGCAAGTTACCATTCTCAATTATCGGTTTTCAGTTTTTCAATTTCAATTTTCCATTGTCAATTATCAATTAAATAAATTTATGGCTTTTAGAAAAGATAACAAGATAAAGAGTAATTTCTCGAAAATCTCTATCGGTTTGGCTTCTCCTGAGGAAATCCTTGAGAATTCGAGTGGTGAAGTTTTAAAGCCTGAAACCATCAACTATCGTACGTATAAGCCCGAACGCGACGGATTGTTCTGCGAGCGCATCTTTGGTCCTATCAAGGATTACGAGTGCCATTGCGGTAAGTACAAGCGTATCCGTTACAAAGGCATCGTCTGCGACCGTTGTGGTGTGGAAGTGACTGAAAAGAAAGTGCGCCGTGAGCGTATGGGACACATCCAGCTCGTTGTGCCCGTGGCTCACATCTGGTACTTCCGTTCACTTCCCAACAAAATCGGTTACTTGTTGGGCTTGCCCACCAAGAAGCTGGATGCCATTATCTATTACGAGCGTTATGTTGTCATTCAGCCGGGTGTACTGTCCGATGAAGTGGCACAGTATGACTTGCTTGAAGAAGGAGAATACCTGGACTTGCTGGAAAAGTTGCCGAAAGACAACCAGTTCCTCGAAGATTCAGATCCCAATAAGTTCATTGCCAAGATGGGCGCGGAAGCTATCTACGATTTGCTGTCACGCCTCGACCTTGACTCTTTGTCTTACGAACTGCGTAACCGTGCCGGAAGCGATGCTTCACAGCAACGCAAGACCGAAGCTCTGAAACGTCTTCAGGTAGTTGAGTCGTTCCGTGCATCACGCGGACGCAACAAGCCCGAGTGGATGATTGTACGCATTGTACCGGTTATTCCACCCGAACTTCGTCCGTTGGTCCCATTGGATGGCGGCCGTTTCGCAACTTCTGACTTGAATGACCTTTACCGTCGTGTCATCATCCGTAACAACCGTCTGAAGAGATTGATTGAAATCAAAGCTCCTGAAGTGATTTTGCGTAATGAAAAACGTATGTTGCAGGAAGCTGTCGACTCTCTGTTTGATAACTCCCGTAAATCGAGTGCAGTGAAGACCGACGCTAACCGTCCGTTGAAGTCACTTTCCGACAGTTTGAAGGGTAAGCAAGGACGTTTCCGTCAGAACTTGTTGGGTAAGCGTGTCGACTATTCCGCACGTTCTGTAATCGTTGTAGGTCCGGAGCTGAAGATGGGCGAATGCGGTATCCCTAAACTGATGGCAGCCGAGCTTTACAAGCCGTTCATCATTCGTAAGCTCATTGAGCGTGGTATCGTGAAGACGGTAAAGAGCGCCAAGAAGATTGTAGACCGCAAGGAACCCGTTATCTGGGACATTTTGGAACACGTGATGAAGGGGCATCCGGTGCTGTTGAACCGTGCCCCGACACTTCACCGTCTGGGTATCCAGGCATTCCAGCCTAAAATGATTGAAGGTAAGGCAATCCAGCTGCACCCGTTGGCATGTACGGCGTTCAATGCCGACTTCGACGGTGACCAGATGGCCGTGCACTTGCCGTTGAGCAACGAAGCGATTCTGGAAGCACAGATGCTAATGCTCCAGTCACACAATATATTGAACCCTGCCAACGGTGCTCCTATCACTGTGCCTGCTCAGGATATGGTACTTGGTCTGTACTATATTACGAAGCTGCGCAAGGGTGCCAAGGGTGAAGGCCTGACATTCTACGGTCCTGAGGAAGCGCTGATTGCCTACAATGAAGGTAAGTGCGACATCCATGCTCCGGTAAGCGTAATAGTGAAAGACGTTGACGAGAATGGTAACATTGTGGACAAGATGATGCACGATACCTCCGTGGGCCGTGTCATTGTCAACGAAATTGTTCCGGCAGAAGCAGGATATATCAATACGATTATCTCCAAGAAGTCACTCCGAGACATCATCAGTCACGTAATCAAGGTGTGTGGTGTTGCCAAGGCAGCCGACTTCCTCGACGGAATCAAGAACCTCGGTTATTACATGGCCTTCAAGGGTGGTTTGTCGTTCAACTTGGGCGATATCATTATCCCGGAAGAGAAGGAAGCATTAGTACAGAAAGGTTATGATGAAGTAGAGCAGGTAATCAATAACTATAACATGGGTTTCATCACGAACAACGAGCGTTACAACCAGGTAATCGATATCTGGACGCACGTGAACTCTGAGTTGTCCAACATCCTGATGAAAACCATTTCAAGCGACGACCAGGGTTTCAACTCTGTATACATGATGCTGGATTCCGGTGCCCGTGGTTCTAAGGAACAGATTCGTCAGCTCTCCGGTATGCGTGGTTTGATGGCGAAGCCCCAGAAAGCAGGTGCCGAAGGCGGTCAGATTATCGAAAACCCGATTCTTTCTAACTTTAAGGAAGGTCTGTCCGTGTTGGAGTACTTTATCTCTACCCACGGTGCCCGTAAGGGTCTTGCCGATACCGCTTTGAAGACGGCCGATGCCGGATACCTGACCCGTCGTCTGGTTGACGTATCGCATGATGTGATTATTAATGAAGAAGACTGCGGCACGCTCCGCGGATTGGTTTGTACGGCACTGAAGAACAATGATGAAACCATTGCCACTCTGTATGAACGTATCCTGGGTCGTGTATCCGTACATGATATTGTTCATCCTACAACTGGCGAACTGATTGTGGCCGGCGGTGAGGAAATTACCGAGGACATTGCACAACGCATTGAAGACTCTCCAATCGAGAGCGTTGAAATCCGTTCTGTATTGACCTGCGAATCCAAGAAAGGTGTTTGTGCCAAGTGTTACGGACGTAACCTGGCTTCCAGCCGTATGGTTCAGAAGGGCGAGGCAGTCGGCGTAATCGCTGCACAGTCTATCGGTGAGCCGGGTACACAGTTGACACTGCGTACATTCCATGCCGGTGGTACGGCAGCCAATATTGCTGCCAACGCAAGCATCGTGGCCAAGAATCCTGCCCGTCTGGAATTCGAAGAACTCCGTACGGTAGACGTTATCGACGAAGCAGGCGAACCGGCAAAGGTAGTGGTAGGCCGTTTGGCCGAAGTGCGTTTTGTGGATGTCAACACGGGTATTGTGCTTTCCACTCATAATGTACCCTACGGTTCTACGCTCTATGCAGCCGATGGTGAAATGGTAGAGAAAGGCAAGATGATTGCCCGTTGGGACCCGTTCAACGCGGTTATCATTACCGAAGCTACCGGTAAGATTGAATTTGAAGGCGTTATTGAAAACGTGACTTATAAGGTAGAGTCTGATGAATCTACCGGTTTGCGCGAAATCATCATCATTGAGTCTAAGGATAAGACGAAGGTGCCTACCGCACACATCATGACAGAAGACGGCGAACTGATCCGTACATACAACTTGCCAGTAGGTGGCCACGTAGTGGTTGAAGACGGTCAGAAGGTAAAGGCCGGTGAAGTTATCGTGAAGATTCCGCGTGCCGTAGGTAAAGCGGGTGATATCACGGGTGGTCTTCCCCGTGTCACTGAGTTGTTCGAGGCACGTAACCCGTCTAATCCTGCTGTGGTTTCAGAAATCGACGGTGAGGTTACCATGGGTAAGGTGAAACGCGGTAATCGCGAAATCATCGTTACTTCCAAGACCGGTGAAGTGAAGAAGTACCTCGTACCGTTGTCCAAGCAGATTCTGGTTCAGGAGAACGACTATGTACGCGCCGGTACTCCGTTGTCTGACGGTGCTATCACACCTGCGGACATCCTGGCTATCAAAGGTCCTACGGCCGTGCAGGAATATATTGTGAACGAGGTTCAGGACGTTTACCGTCTGCAGGGTGTGAAGATTAATGATAAGCACTTTGAAATCATCGTTCGTCAGATGATGCGCAAGGTGGAAATCGACGAGCCAGGTGATACCCGCTTCTTGGAACAGCAAGTTGTTGACAAGATGGAATTCATGGAAGAGAACGACCGTATCTGGGGAAAGAAGGTGGTAGTGGATGCTGGAGATTCCCAGAGTCTGCAGGCTGGCCAGATTGTGACGGCTCGCAAGCTGCGTGACGAGAACTCCATGTTGAAACGCCGCGACTTGAAACCCGTGGAAGTGCGCGACGCTGTACCTGCGACTTCTACTCAGATTCTTCAAGGTATCACCCGTGCTGCATTGCAGACTTCAAGCTTCATGTCGGCTGCTTCCTTCCAGGAAACGACGAAGGTACTGAACGAGGCTGCCATCAACGGAAAGGTGGACCGTCTGGAAGGTATGAAGGAGAACGTAATTTGCGGTCACCTGATTCCTGCCGGTACCGGACAACGCGAGTTCGAGAAGATTATCGTTGGCTCCAAAGAAGAGTACGACCGTATGCTTGCCAACAAGAAGACGGTACTTGATTATGCTGTAGACGAGAAAGTAGAGGGATAGCCTTACAACGTCAATATAATTCTATTAAATAGAGAGGGAATATCCTATAAGAAGGAGTATTCCCTCTCTGTTTTGTCTTTGCCTCTTCCTTCTGTACTGCAATGCTTCTGTATGTTTGTTACAGTGCTACTGCAAAACGGTTGCAGTGGCTTGCTCCTTTTTCAGAACGGATTATTATGTGTCTTTTTGAGCTTAAATGTATATCATCCGAAAAAAAAGAGTACTTTTGGTCTATCTTTTAAGAACATTTTAAAAACAATTGTGCAACATGGAAAATCAAGAAAACAACAACGGTCAACTCCAGATAGAATTGAAGGAAGAAGTGGCGCAAGGTACATATGCCAATTTGGCTATTATAACTCATTCCAGTTCGGAATTTATTCTCGACTTTATCCGCGTGATGCCTGGAATGCCAAAGGCTGGCGTGCAATCGCGCATAGTTTTGGCACCCGAACATGCCAAGCGTTTGCTGCGTGCACTCGAAGAGAATATTGGGAAATATGAACGCGCTTTCGGACTGATTCGCATGCCGGACGAACAAACATTTCCGCCTCTTCCCAATATCAAGGGTGAAGCGTAAAATCAAAAAAAAACTTGTAGTGCATTGATTATTCAAAACTTATTAGTATCTTTGCAGCCCAAAAGTGTATAGTTTTGAATTAATATAAACAATAATATATAACTAAAAACAATTAAAATGCCTACAATTCAGCAATTAGTAAGAAAAGGACGCGAAGTGCTGGTGGAGAAATCAAAGTCTCCAGCCTTGGACTCTTGTCCTCAAAGACGTGGCGTTTGCGTGAGAGTGTATACAACCACTCCGAAGAAGCCGAATTCAGCTATGCGTAAAGTAGCTCGTGTACGTTTGACCAATGGTAAAGAGGTGAACTCCTATATTCCGGGAGAAGGTCACAACTTGCAGGAACACTCTATCGTGTTGGTACGTGGTGGTCGTGTAAAAGACCTTCCGGGTGTGCGTTATCACATCGTACGTGGTACTTTGGATACTGCAGGTGTTGCAGGTCGTACACAAAGACGTTCCAAATACGGCGCAAAACGTCCGAAACCGGGTCAAGCAGCTCCTGCTAAGAAGAAATAATCTGGTGGCCTGATTCCCAAAATAGGAAAATTTAAAGTAATAACTTACGTTTTAGTTTGTTGGAAATGCTAAAGGTTGAGTAAATTCTCCGGAGGGAGAGTTGAAGAAGACAGAAGTAAACAACCAAGAACGAAAAACATTATTCTTTCAGACAAATGAGAAAAGCAAAACCAAAAAAACGCGTTATCCTTCCGGATCCCGTGTTCAATGATGTAAAAGTTTCCAAGTTCGTGAATCACTTGATGTACGATGGAAAGAAGAACACTTCTTATGAAATCTTCTATGCTGCGTTGGAAACAGTGAAGAACAAAATGCAGAACGAAGAGAAATCCGCTCTTGAAATCTGGAAAAAAGCTCTGGATAATGTGACTCCTCAAGTGGAAGTTAAGTCTCGCCGTGTGGGTGGTGCTACTTTCCAGGTTCCTACAGAAATCCGTGCTGACCGTAAGGAATCAATTTCCATGAAGAACTTGATTATCTTTGCACGTAAGCGTGGCGGTAAATCAATGGCTGATAAGCTGGCTGCCGAAATCATGGATGCTTTCAATGAACAGGGCGGTGCTTACAAACGTAAAGAAGATATGCATAGAATGGCAGAAGCTAACCGTGCATTTGCTCATTTCAGATTCTAATACTATAAGAGACTAACCAATTAGAAGATTAAAAAACTTAAAGTAAGGGAATTAGAAAATGGCAAAGCATGATTTACATTTGACACGTAATATCGGTATCATGGCCCACATCGATGCCGGAAAGACAACGACTTCTGAACGTATTTTGTTTTACACGGGTTTGACCCACAAAATCGGTGAGGTACACGATGGTGCCGCTACAATGGACTGGATGGAGCAAGAACAAGAACGTGGTATCACTATCACTTCTGCTGCTACTACCACTCGTTGGAAATATGCCGGTGATACTTATAAAATTAACTTGATTGACACTCCGGGGCACGTTGACTTTACCGCTGAGGTAGAACGCTCTTTGCGTATTCTTGATGGTGCCGTTGCTGCTTATTGTGCAGTAGGTGGTGTTGAACCGCAATCTGAGACAGTTTGGCGCCAGGCTGATAAATATAACGTACCGCGTATCGCTTACGTTAATAAGATGGACCGTTCGGGTGCTGACTTCTTTGAGGTAGTCCGCCAGATGAAGGACGTTTTGGGTGCTAATCCGTGTCCTATCGTCGTTCCTATCGGTGCTGAGGAATCTTTCAAAGGTCTGGTAGACCTTATCAAAATGAAAGCTATCTATTGGCATGATGAAACAATGGGTGCTGACTATACAGTAGAAGAAATTCCTGCAAATCTGGTAGACGAAGCTAACGAATGGAGAGATAAGATGCTCGAAAAAGTGGCTGAGTTTGACGATGCTTTGATGGAGAAATATTTCGATGATCCTTCTACCATTACAGAAGAAGAGGTTTTGAGAGCTCTCCGTAACGCAACAGTGCAAATGGCTGTCGTTCCGATGCTTTGCGGTTCTTCATTCAAGAACAAAGGTGTACAGACATTGCTCGATTACGTGTGTGCATTCTTGCCTTCTCCGCTGGATACAGAGAACGTTATCGGTACAAACCCCGAAACTGGTGCTGAAGAAGACCGTAAACCGAGCGAAGACGAAAAGACTTCTGCTTTGGCATTTAAGATTGCAACAGACCCGTATGTAGGTCGTTTGACTTTCTTCCGCGTTTATTCCGGTAAGATTGAGGCTGGTTCTTATATCTATAACTCTCGTTCTGGTAAGAAAGAACGCGTATCCCGTCTGTTCCAGATGCACTCAAACAAGCAGAATCCGGTAGAAGTTATCGGTGCTGGTGATATTGGTGCTGGCGTAGGTTTCAAGGATATACATACTGGTGATACATTGTGTGACGAAACTGCACCGATTGTATTGGAGTCTATGGACTTCCCGGAACCGGTAATTGGTATCGCAGTTGAGCCTAAGACTCAGAAGGATATGGATAAACTGTCAAATGGCTTGGCTAAGCTGGCTGAAGAAGATCCGACGTTTACAGTTAAGACTGACGAACAGACTGGTCAGACAGTTATCTCTGGTATGGGTGAGCTTCACTTGGATATTATCATCGACCGTCTGAAACGTGAGTTCAAGGTTGAATGTAACCAAGGTAAGCCTCAAGTTAACTATAAGGAAGCTATCACTAAGACAGTCAACTTGCGTGAAGTTTACAAGAAGCAGTCCGGTGGTCGTGGTAAGTTCGCTGATATTATCGTGAACATCGGCCCGGTTGATGAAGACTTCAAGGAAGGCGGATTGCAATTCGTCGACGAAGTGAAGGGTGGTAACATTCCTAAGGAATTTATCCCGTCTGTACAGAAGGGTTTCACTACTGCCATGAAGAATGGTGTGTTGGCAGGTTATCCGTTGGATTCACTGAAAGTAACCTTGATTGACGGTTCTTTCCACCCGGTTGACTCTGACCAGTTGTCTTTCGAAATCTGTGCTATCCAGGCATATAAGAATGCTTGTGCTAAGGCAGGTCCGGTATTGATGGAGCCTATCATGAAGCTGGAAGTTGTTACTCCGGAAGAGAACATGGGTGACGTTATCGGTGACTTGAACAAGCGTCGTGGCCAGGTGGAAGGTATGGAATCCAGCCGTTCCGGTGCACGTATCGTGAAGGCAATGGTTCCGCTGGCAGAAATGTTCGGTTACGTAACAGCATTGCGTACCATCACTTCTGGTCGTGCAACCTCTTCAATGGTATACTCTCACCACGCCCAGGTTTCCAACTCTATTGCCAAGGCAGTATTGGAGGAAGTAAAAGGTCGTGCTGACTTAATCTAAAAAAACTTGAAGTCCCGTAGGCTAGCGAATGACTCTTAGCCTGCGGAACTTCATCTTATATAACTATTTAATAATTAAAGACAGTAATGAGTCAAAAAATTAGAATCAAACTGAAATCTTACGACCACAACTTGGTTGACAAGTCAGCTGAGAAGATTGTAAGAACGGTGAAGACAACGGGCGCCATCGTTAGCGGTCCGATTCCTCTTCCTACGCACAAGCGTATCTTTACCGTGAACCGTTCGACTTTCGTTAACAAGAAGTCGCGTGAACAATTCGAACTCTCTTCTTACAAGAGACTGATTGACATCTATAGCTCAACAGCTAAGACAGTAGATGCTCTGATGAAGTTGGAGTTGCCGAGTGGTGTGGAAGTAGAAATCAAAGTGTAAGTATTAAAAATTAAGTGAAATGCCAGGATTATTAGGAAAAAAAATCGGAATGACATCCGTTTTCAGTGCCGAGGGTAAGAATGTACCATGCACTGTTATCGAAGCAGGTCCTTGTGTTGTTACTCAAGTGAAAACTGTAGAAAAGGACGGTTATGAAGCTGTTCAGCTGGGCTTCCAGGACAAGAAGGAGAAGCACACTACAAAGCCTTTGATGGGCCACTTTAAGAAAGCTGGAGTAACTCCCAAGAAACACT
>NZ_JBCNZM010000030.1:0-13472 GCF_040227615.1 Bacteroides sp. RTP31139st1_H2_RTP31139_211217
GCCCTTATGGAAACAATTCGGGTGACCGTCCTTACCGTCCGCGCTATAACAGCGAAGGTGGCGACCGTCCGCAACGCCCTTATAATAGTGACCGTCCGCAGCGCCCGCGTTATGGCAATGAGGGTGGTGACCGTCCGCAACGTCCTTATAACGGCGACCGCTCCTACAACAGCGACCGTTCTTATAATACGGACCGTCCCTATCGTCCGCGCTACAACAGCGAAGATGGCGACCGTCCGCAGCGTCCTCGCTACAATAATGAGGGTGGTGACCGTCCTTATCGTCCACGCTTCAATTCGGGTGGTGGAAGACCTGGCGGATACGGCAACAGAGACAGCTATAGCCGTCCAGTCCGTCGTTCGGCCGATTATGACCCCAATGCTAAGTACAGCAAGAAGAAACAGATAGAATATAAGGAGCAGTTTGTGGACCCGAACGAGCCTATCCGCTTGAACAAATTCCTGGCCAATGCCGGTGTTTGCTCCCGTCGCGAGGCTGATGAATTCATCACTGCCGGAGTCGTTTCTGTAAACGGAGAGGTGGTGACGGAATTGGGAACCAAGATTAAGCGCGGTGATGAAGTGAAGTTCCACGACCAGACGGTCAGCATAGAACGTAAGATTTACGTCCTGCTGAACAAGCCGAAGGATACTGTGACTACTTCGGATGACCCCCAAGCACGTCGCACGGTGATGGATTTGGTGAAAGGCGCTTGCAACGAACGCATTTATCCGGTAGGTCGTCTGGACCGTAATACTACAGGTGTGTTGCTGCTGACAAATGATGGTGACCTGGCTTCCAAGCTGACGCATCCCAAGTATCTGAAGAAGAAGATATATCATGTGCATTTGGACAAGAACCTGACAAAAGCCGATATGGAGCAGATTGCAGCCGGCATTCAACTGGATGATGGGGAAATCCATGCAGATGCCATCAGCTATACGGATGACTTCAAGAAAGATGATGTCGGTATTGAAATCCACTCCGGCAAGAATCGTATCGTGCGTCGTATCTTCGAATCGCTGGGATACAAGGTGATGAAACTGGACCGTGTGTATTTTGCCGGTTTAACCAAGAAAGGCCTGCGCCGCGGCGAATGGCGTTACCTCACGGAACAAGAGGTGAACTTCCTGCGCATGGGTTCTTTTGAGTAATATATAATAAGGTATAATAACTGTTTTATGGAAAAGATTAGTAGAACAAAGATTGTTGACCTGCTGAAGCGTGAAGATTTTGGCGCTATGGTCAACGTGAAGGGCTGGGTTCGTACCCGCAGAGGTAGTAAGCAAGTAAACTTTATCGCGCTGAATGACGGTTCTACAATAAATAATGTGCAGATTGTAGTAGACTTGGGTAACTTCGATGAGGAGATGCTGAAAGAGATTACTACCGGTGCTTGTTTGAGCGTAAACGGTGTGCTGACGGAATCTGTCGGTTCCGGTCAGAAGGCCGAAGTGCAGGCCCGCGAAATCGAAGTGCTGGGAACTTGCGATAACACGTATCCGTTGCAGAAGAAAGGTCATTCCATGGAGTTCCTCCGTGAGATAGCCCATCTGCGTCCCCGTACCAATACGTTCGGGGCTGTGTTCCGTATTCGTCATAATATGGCGATTGCCATCCACAAGTTCTTCCATGACAGAGGATTCTTCTATTTTCATACTCCGATTATCACGGCTTCCGACTGCGAAGGCGCAGGCCAGATGTTCCAGGTGACTACGAAGAACCTTTACGACTTGAAGAAAGATGAGAACGGTTCCATTATTTACGATGATGACTTCTTCGGAAAGCAGGCCAGCCTGACTGTTTCCGGACAGTTGGAAGGCGAACTTGCCGCTACTGCATTGGGAGCCATCTATACATTCGGTCCTACGTTCCGTGCCGAGAATTCCAATACTCCCCGCCACTTGGCAGAGTTCTGGATGATTGAGCCGGAAGTGGCGTTCAATGATATTACGGACAATATGGACCTGGCGGAAGATTTCATCAAATATTGTGTACAGTGGGCTTTGGACAACTGTGCCGACGATGTGAAGTTCCTCAATGACATGTTTGATAAGGGCTTGATTGAACGTCTGCAAGGTGTCTTGAAAGAAAGCTTCGTGCGCCTGCCTTATACGGAAGGTATCAAGATATTGGAAGAGGCTGTTGCCAAAGGGCATAAGTTTGAATTCCCGGTGTACTGGGGAGTTGACTTGGCTTCCGAACACGAGCGCTATCTGGTGGAAGACCACTTCAAGCGTCCGGTTATCCTGACTGACTATCCGAAGGAAATCAAAGCGTTCTATATGAAGCAGAACGAAGACGGCAAGACCGTGCGTGCCATGGATGTACTCTTCCCGAAGATTGGAGAAATTATTGGCGGTTCCGAACGTGAATCGGATTACAACAAGCTGATGACGCGCATTGACGAACTTCACATCCCGATGAAGGATATGTGGTGGTATCTCGATACCCGTAAGTTCGGTACATGTCCCCACTCCGGGTTCGGTTTAGGCTTTGAGCGCTTGCTGCTGTTCGTTACGGGCATGACGAATATCCGTGATGTCATACCGTTCCCGCGTACGCCGCGCAACGCCGAGTTCTAAGTTTCGGAATATACAAACTGGATAAAATCATCCGCACAAACATTCTGTTGTTTGTGCGGTTTTTTTATACCCAAAAATGTTATAATCTCAAAATAAATCTTTATATTTGTGTCTAACGGAACGACATAACGTTAACCAACATCATACGAATATGAAACGGAACTATTTCTTTACCATGCTGGCAGCGGTGCTGCTTGCGGTAGCGGGAGCCAATGCGCAGGAGAGCGCAGAGTTTAGGCCTGCGGAACTGGCAGGAATTTGGCAGTTATGTCATTATGTGTCTGAAATCCCGGATGTTCCCGGGATATTGAAACCGAGTAACACCTTTAAAGTGCTGAGTGATGACGGCCGTATTGTCAATTTTACAATTATTCCAGGCAAAGATGCCATCATCACTGGATATGGGACTTATCAGCAGCTGACGGATAATTCCTATAAGGAAAGCATTGAGAAAAACATCCATTTGCCCATGTTGGACCATAAAGACAATATACTGGAGTTTGAAATAGGGGACGACGGGGTAATGTACCTGAAGTATTTTATAGCTAAGGACTTGAATGGTAATGAACTGAATACATGGTTCCATGAAACATGGAAGCGGGTGGGCATGCCTGCAAAATTTCCCGAAGACCTTGTCCGTTGATATTTCTTTCTCTTTCCCGTTTCTTTCTCATGCAGCTTTGAAAGCCTTCTATGACGGCACCGACCGATGAAGGCCGCATCATAAAGAGTTGTTCTGCGGAGATTCTTCCCTTTCTCCGCAGGATAACTTTGTCTGTTGTATATCAGCCAAGTGGCTCTCTAAAAAAAAGTGGAAAACTTTTGCCAGTTCTAAGAAAAACCGTACCTTTGCAAGCCGATTATTATCTCAAAAGGATAAGCATTTAATTCATAGCGAGTTAATCTTCCATTGTCCGGGATGACTGGCTTGCGGTGAAGAAAAACATTTTAGTAGTAACATTTTAAAAAACAATTAAGAGTGGATACTTTAAGTTACAAGACCATTTCTGCAAACAAAGCTACAGTGACTAAAGAATGGGTCATTGTTGACGCTACAGACCAGGTATTGGGTCGTCTGGGCGCAAAAGTTGCGAAACTGTTGAGAGGAAAGTATAAACCTAACTTTACCCCTCACGTAGATTGTGGCGATAATGTAATCATTATCAACGCCGACAAAGTAAAATTAACCGGTAACAAGTGGAATGACAAGGTATATCTGTCATATACAGGTTATCCTGGCGGCCAGAGAGAAATCACTCCTGCCCGTTTGCAGGCAAAACCGAACGGTGATGACAAGTTACTGAGAAAAGTAGTAAAGGGTATGTTGCCTAAGAACAAGTTGGGCGCAAAATTGCTGGGCAATATGTATGTATATGCCGGCAGCGAGCACAAACACGATGCTCAGAACCCGAAAATGATTGATATTAACGTACTTAAATAAGAGATAATGGAAGTAGTAAATGCATTAGGCAGACGTAAAAGTGCAATTGCACGTATTTTCGTAAGCGAAGGTACTGGAAAGATTACTATTAATAAGAGAGACCTCGCAGAGTACTTTCCATCAAGCATTCTTCAGTATGTAGTTAAACAGCCGTTGAATAAGCTGGGTGTTGCTGAAAAGTACGACATCAAAGTTAATCTCTGCGGTGGCGGTTTCACCGGCCAGTCTCAGGCTTTGCGTTTGGCAATTGCCCGCGCACTGGTGAAAATCAATGCTGAGGACAAGGCTGCTCTCCGTTCTGAAGGTTTCATGACTCGTGATCCTCGTTCTGTTGAACGTAAGAAACCGGGACAACCGAAAGCACGTCGTAGATTCCAGTTCAGTAAACGTTAAGAGTTGGAGAACGGTTGGGGCGGACAAGTTGCTTAATTCTCGACTTTCACCTCTCAACTCTCAACTGAAAAAGCGTTTAGTATCTAAACTACCGGGACTCTTCAGATTCAGACTACCCGGCGGTTGGTTTAGAAGAAACAAAAAAGAAAGTAAACGATTAATTTAAAAGAAAATGTCTAGAACAAATTTTGATACATTATTAGAAGCCGGTTGCCACTTCGGTCACTTGAAAAGAAAGTGGAACCCTGCAATGGCTCCTTACATCTTCATGGAGCGCAATGGTATTCACATCATTGACCTCAACAAGACGGTTGCTAAAATTGACGAAGCTGCTGAAGCTTTGAAGCAAATCGCTAAATCAGGAAAGAAAGTCCTGTTTGTTGCTACTAAAAAACAAGCTAAGCAGGTGGTTGCCGATAAGGCTGCATCTGTAAATATGCCTTATGTAATCGAGCGTTGGCCGGGTGGTATGTTGACTAACTTCCCGACTATCCGTAAGGCTGTCAAGAAGATGGCTACCATCGACAAGTTGACAAGCGACGGTACCTATTCAAACCTCTCCAAGAGAGAAATTCTTCAGATTTCACGTCAACGTGCAAAGTTGGACAAGACTTTGGGCTCTATCGCTGACCTGACTCGTCTGCCGTCTGCTCTGTTCGTTATCGACGTAATGAAGGAAAACATCGCAGTTCGTGAAGCTAACCGTCTGGGGATTCCCGTATTCGGTATCGTTGATACAAACTCCGATCCTACGAATATCGATTTCGTAATCCCGGCAAATGATGACGCTACTAAGTCAGTAGAAGTTATTCTTGATGCTTGCTGCGCTGCTATGCAGGAAGGTCTGGAAGAACGTAAGGCCGAAAAGGTAGACATGGAAGCTGCCGGTGAAGCTCCTGCCAACAAAGGTAAGAAGAAAGCTACAAAAGCAAGACTCGACAAGTCCGACGAGGAAGCAATCAATGCCGCTAAGGCTGCTGCTTTCATGAAGGAAGAAGAGGCTTAATCATACTGTTGAGAGTTGAGAATTGAAAGTTGAGAGTTACTTTACGGCAATTCTCAATTCTCTATTCTCAACTCTCAATTACTTTATAAGGATATTATTAACAATTAAAATAAAAAGATATTATGGCTGTAAGTATGGCTGATATAACCAAGCTCCGCAAGATGACCGGTGCTGGTATGATGGATTGCAAAAATGCTTTGACTGAAGCTGAAGGCGATTTCGACAAGGCAATGGAAATTATCCGTAAGAAGGGACAAGCTGTTGCAGCTAAGCGTTCAGATCGCGAGGCTTCTGAAGGCTGTGTGCTGGCTAAGACTACGGGTGACTTTGCCGTTATCATCGCTCTGAAGTGCGAAACTGACTTCGTGGCTCAGAATGCTGATTTCGTGAAATTGACTCAGGACATTCTGGACCTTGCCGTGGCTAACAAGTGCAAGACTCTGGACGAAGTAAAAGCTCTGCCGATGGGCAACGGTACTGTACAGGATGCTGTAACAGACCGTAGCGGTATCACTGGCGAGAAGATGGAGTTGGATGGTTACATGACTGTAGAAGGTGCAAGCACTGTGGTTTATAACCACATGAACAGAAATGGCCTCTGCACTATTGTTGCTTTCAACAAGGCTGTTGAAGAAGGACTGGCTAAGCAGATTGCCATGCAGATTGCTGCCATGAACCCGATTGCAGTAGACGAAGATGGCGTATCTGAAGAAATCAAGCAGAAGGAAATAGATGTTGCTATCGAGAAGACAAAAGCTGAACAGGTACAGAAGGCTGTTGAGGCCGCTTTGAAGAAGGCTGGTATCAACCCGGCTCACGTGGACAGCGAAGACCACATGGAAAGCAACATGGCCAAAGGCTGGATTACTGCTGAAGACGTGGCAAAGGCAAAGGAAATCATTGCTACTGTTTCTGCCGAGAAAGCTGCACATCTGCCTGAACAAATGATTCAGAATATTGCTAAGGGCCGTCTTGGCAAGTTCTTGAAAGAAGTTTGCTTGCTGAACCAGGAAGATATCATGGATGGTAAGAAGACAGTTAGAGAAGTTTTGAAAGAAGCTGATCCTGAATTGAAGGTTGTTGACTTCAAGCGTTTTACTTTGCGCGCTGAATAATTCCGCTTAGAAACGATTCTATAAAAAGAAGTGGCCGTATATGGAGTTGAATTCCTAAACGGTCACTTTTTTATGCCTCTACAGTTGCAGTGAGACGGATGATGCGTTTATCCCACGGGCTTGGTTTGCGTGTATCCTTCTGCCTTCAGGAGGTCGATGACACGTTGTTTGAAGTCGCCTTGCACGATGATTTCTCCATCTTTGGCACTTCCGCCTACTCCACATTTACTTTTCAGCAATTTGCCCAGTTCTTTCAGATTATTGTCGGTGCCCACGAAACCTGTGACAAGAGTGACGACTTTGCCACCCCGGTTCTTGCGGTCCAGCTGTACACGCAGGCGTTGTTGTGCAGGGGGGAGGGTAGCTTGCTCCTCATCGTCATTCATCTCATAGTTGTAGTCCGGGTTGGTGGAATAGACTATATTCAACCGTTCTTTCCAATCATTATTCTTCATACTTCTTTCTTTTAAACTTCCCAAAAGTACGATATTATGTGGAATTATGCAATTAGAAATTATGTTAAGCTTTTGTTGCATCCGTGTTACTGATTAGAAAAAAAGCACTACTTTTGCCAATCGCAATATTGAGAACTTAAATAAGAAACTATGAGCAGTCCGTTACAGAAAAAAGAAACCATGAAGGTGCCGGAACCTACCTTGCGCCGGCTTCCGTGGTACCTTTCCAATGTAAAGTTGCTGAAACAAAAGGGGGAACGATTCGTATCATCCACCCAGATTTCCAAGGAAATCAATATTGATGCTTCACAAATTGCCAAAGACCTTTCGTATGTCAATATCTCGGGACGTACGCGTGTAGGCTATGAGGTGGACACACTGATAGCTGTGCTGGAGGATTTCCTGGGATTTACCAATATACACAAAGCCTTTCTGTTCGGTGTCGGAAGCTTGGGAGGTGCCTTGCTGCGCGACTCGGGTCTGAGCCATTTCGGTTTGGAGATAGTAGCTGCTTTCGATGTGAAGCCCGAACTGGTGGGTACGACACTGAGCGGCATCCCCATCTATCACTCGGACAAGTTCAAGCAGAAGATGCAGGAGTACGATGTCAATATAGGCGTGCTGACGGTACCTATCGAAATAGCCCAGCAGATAACGGATTCCATGGTAGAGGGCGGTATCAAGGCCGTATGGAACTTCACCCCGTTCCGTATCCGTGTTCCCGAGAACATTGTCGTGCAGAACACTTCCCTTTATGCCCATCTGGCCGTGATGTTTAACAGACTGAACTTTAATGAGATCAAGTAATGAAGATTATTGCTGTAGGAATGAACTATGCTCTGCACAACAAGGAGCTGGGACATACACACGAGAATAAGGAACCGGTTATTTTCTTGAAACCCGATTCGGCTATACTGAAAGATGGCAAACCTTTCTTTATCCCCGACTTTTCCAACGAGGTGCATTATGAGACGGAAGTAGTTGTGCGTATCTGTCGGCTGGGCAAGAACATTGCACCCCGCTTTGCGCACCGCTATTATGATGCAGTGACGGTAGGCATTGATTTCACTGCGCGTGACCTGCAACGTAAGTTCCGTGAAGCCGGTAATCCGTGGGAACTCTGCAAAGGTTTCGACAATTCGGCAGCCATCGGCACCTTCATCCCGTTGGAGCAGGCGGGTGGAGACGTGCAAAATCTGGACTTCCATCTGACGATTGATGATAAGGAGGTGCAACGCGGTCATACAGCGGACATGCTGTTCCGGGTAGATGAAATCATTGCTTATGTCAGCCGCTTCATGACCTTGAAAATCGGTGATTTGCTGTTTACGGGTACACCTGTGGGAGTAGGCCCTGTCAGCATCGGACAGCACTTGCAGGGCTATCTTGGAGAGGAGAAAGTGCTCGACTTCCATATCCGCTGATTATCTTCGTCTTGTTTTTTCTTGTTACCTCGCTTTTTTTCCGTACTTTCGTATCAACTTAAAGAAGTAATGATATGAAGATACGTGTAGGTTTCGGCTTTGACGTCCACCAGCTGGTGGCAGGACGCGAGCTTTGGCTAGGCGGCATTCGCTTGGGACATGAAAAGGGATTGTTGGGGCATTCGGATGCGGATGTGCTCATTCATACTATCTGTGACGCATTGCTGGGTGCGGCGAATATGCGCGACATCGGCTATCATTTTCCCGATACTGCCGGTGAGTTCAAGAACATAGACAGCAAGATTCTGCTGAAAAAAACAATAGAACTGATAGCTACCAAAGGTTATTCGGTGAGCAACATTGATGCCACCGTCTGTGCCGAACGTCCTAAGCTGAAAGCACATATTCCCGAAATGCAGCGCACGCTTGCCACTGTGATGGGCATAGACGAGGACGACATCTCCATCAAGGCCACTACCACGGAGAAACTCGGCTTTACGGGCAGAGAAGAAGGTATATCTGCCTATGCCACTGTGCTGATAGTGAAAGAATAATACTATGCTGAAATGATACCGACTAATTTTAATCATCCACTTATATGAAGAAAATCTCCTTGACCTTTTGTCTGGCACTTTTATCCTCCTTGTTCTGCCCGGCACAAGTATCGCCTTTACAGTTCAACAAGAATGGAGAGTTTAAAATCGTCCAGTTTACAGACATCCACTTTAAGTATGGTAATCCGGCTTCAGACATTGCTTTGAAGCGTATTGGCGAGGTGCTCGATGCTGAGCGCCCCGATTTAGTAGTCTTTACCGGCGATGTGGTCTATGCCGCACCTGCCGATACGGCCATGCGCAAGGTGCTTTCCTATGCTACGGACCGTAAGATTCCTTTTGTCGTAACCTTTGGTAACCACGACAACGAGCAGGGAAAAACACGTGCCGAACTTTATGATGTTATCCGTTCCATGCCTTTCAATATCCAACCCGACCGTGGCGGAGTTGAATCCCCCGACTATGTCCTCACACTGAAATCCTCGGACGGCAAGAAGGATGCAGCCCTGCTTTACTGTCTGGATTCCCATTCCTACTCCAAACTACCCGACGTAAAGGGGTACGACTGGCTCACTTTCGACCAGGTGAACTGGTACCGTCGGCAGAGTGCCGCTTATAAAGCAAAGAACGGTGGCCAACCTTTGCCTGCACTGGCATTCTTCCACATCCCTCTGCCGGAATATAACGAAGCCGCTTCCGACGAGAACGCCATACTGATAGGTACCCGCATGGAAAAGGCTTGCGCTCCGGAACTGAATACGGGCATGTTCACTGCCATGAAAGAGGCCGGTGATGTGATGGGTATGTTTGTCGGACACGACCATGACAACGATTATGCCGTAATGTGGAAAGGCATTCTGCTGGCTTACGGCCGTTTCACCGGTGGCAATACCGAGTACAACCATTTGTCCAACGGTGCCCGTGTCATTGTGATGAAGGAAGGTGCCCGTACTTTCACCACCTGGATTCGTCTGAAAGGTGGCGAAATCATTGATAAGACGGTCTACCCCGACAGCTATATGAAGGACGATTGGCGTAAGCGTCCGTTGGTGACGGAATAAGGGTGAACTTAAAAAGAACGATATGGACAAGATAAGAACTGGATTAGCCGCTTACGGAATGTCGGGACGTGTTTTCCATGCTCCCTTCATCTCCACCAACCCTCATTTTGAATTGATTGCCGTTACGGAGCGCAGTAAGGAACTCTCCCGGGAAAAGTATCCCGACGCTTGTATTGTGCGGAGTTTTGGGGAACTTATCGGACTGGAAGGGTTGGATTTGGTTGTCATCAACACACCGGACAGCACTCATTATGAGTATGCCCGCCGCGCCCTCGAAGCTGGCAAGCATGTGGTTGTGGAGAAGCCTTTCACTACCACCGTGGCAGAAGCTGAGGAGCTGGTGGCACTTGCCGCAAGCCGGGGGCTGACCTTGAGCGTTTACCAGAATCGCCGGTGGGACGGCGATTTTCTGACGGTCAAGGAAATACTGTCCAAAGGCCTGCTGGGACATCTGGTGGAGTTTGAATCCACCTTCCCCCGTTATCGTAATTTTATCAAGCCGAATACTTGGAAGGAAACCGGACAAGATGGCGGTGGCTTGACCTATAACCTGGGCGCCCACGTCATAGACCAGGCTGTGCAGCTGTTCGGTATGCCCGAAGCCGTCTTTGCAGATATTGCCACGTTGCGCAAGGACAGCAAGGTAGACGACTACTTCATCATTCATTTGCTACGCCCCTCAAAGGCACCCGAAGTAAAGATAACGCTGAAATCCAGCTATCTGATGTGTGCGAGCGAACCCCGTTTCGTCCTCCACGGCAGGGAAGGTTCTTACGTGAAATATGGTTTCGACCCTCAGGAAGCCGCCTTGAACGAAGGCGTATTGCCCGTCACTCCGCACTGGGGCGAGGAGGACAAATCCTCTTGGGGGATACTTCATACGGAAAAGGGCGGTAGAATCGTGCATGAACCTTATCCAAGCCTTCCCGGTGATTATGCAGCTTTTTACGAGAATATCTATCGGCATATTTGTCACGGCGAACCTTTGCAGAGCGATGCCCGCGAGGTGGTCGGAGTCATCCGCTTGATAGAGGCAGGCTGGGAAAGCAGCCGTATGCAGCGTGTGGTTCGTATCTGATAGAAAATCTTTTACCCGGTAGGGATGTGCAGCTTCACATGTGTCAACCGGGTGTATTTCGTACTTCCTATTATATAGGTACGCGCGATGCGTGCCGATGCTATCTCCATCAGTTCCCCTACCTGGTAGGCATGTTCCACGGCGGGCAGCTGGCATGATTTCTGGCTTGCCGTGCGTGCATTCAGCCGGATGCTGACGAAGTTGCCGATGGAGTCTTTCAGCTTCAGCACCTGGCGCACATAGAAATAAGGAGTGGTCCCTTTGAGCTGCGTCTTGTAGGGGTTGTCCTCCAGTCGCACGCTGAGCACCGTCAGCGTCAGGTTCTCCACTTTTTCGCTTTCTTTCCCCAGAAAACGTCCGCCGGTGGTCTGGTACGTTTTTCTCCGTTGTATGTCGAGATGGACCGAATGGTAAATCTTGGCAATCTGTACAAAACGTTCCTGCTTGGGGATGCGTGGTTGGAATTTGAAAGCTATCCACGTAAGATAGGCAGGGTCTATACGGAGGATTTCGTGCAGGAAGTGTCCGTGGTATTTGCCTACGGAGATGATGTCGTCCCCTTTGCTCTGCATTCTTTTGGCATTGTACTCCACAAGCAGCAGGCTGCGCGGCGAGTAGAAACATAGTGTGCTTGCCATCCGTAGCGTTTCGTGAATGTCGGTGGAAAGGTCGCAAATGTAGAAGATGGACTGTCTTCCGGGCAGTGGAGAGTAAATCCATAAAGTATATTGGAGATGCTCCGGTCGGGGCAGTACGACAAGATAGGCGCCCACTTCCTTATAAGAGGCTCTCCCTTGATTGTATGCATTCAGCTTACTATACAATAAGTCTTGTTCAGTCTGCAGTATGCCGGGTATGATTGGATTTGCCATAACTCGGAATAATTTATTCCAAATATACCTTTTTGGAATGAAAAAAGCAAGGGAAAGCCAGGAAATATCAGAAGCGTACCATCAATTCCAATACCACCTTGTCTTGTTCCGACTCTTTCGCTATGCTGTTTTTGGCATAGAAGTATTTCTCGTAGTTCAGCCGGAGGTCTGTGCGGAATGCCTTGCTGAGGCTGAAGGTGATGCCGCCCGTCAGGCGTTGGCGTTTGTAGTCGGTCACTGTCAATCTGCCGGTTTCCTCATCGGCGGTTTTGGCGTCGCTCTGGTCGGTCATCATGTCGTAGCGTAGCAGGAAAGACATCTTGTTGAATACTTTTCGTAGAGGCAGGTCGTAGTTGATGAAGGTGTTGACGGCGTGTACATCTTTGAAAGCGTTGTCGGAATATTGCTTGTACAAGTATTCGCCTTCGATATGGAAACGGCCGGTTTCGTAGTAAGTGCCGATGTCATAGGACTGCATGCGTACTTCTTCCGGTTGGATACTCTGCACGCTTAGTGTCAGGTTCAGTCCTTTGGTGAAGAGAAACTGGGCTTTGGCGGAGTAGTTCACTTCCTTGTGCCATTCTTTCTGGTTGGTCAGTCCGGAACCGTTGAAAAGTCCTCCTTCCACGGTGATAGGTACATCGGTAGGCAGGGTATATCCTACTGTGAATCCCACGTCCCGTACATTGCCCACTTGCTTGGCGATGAACGAGCGGTTGGGAAAGTATTGCTGGTGCGGCGAGCGGTGGGCGTCGATGGTGAAGGGGACGCGCATTTGTCCGGCGGTGACTGTCAGTCCTTTTGTCGGGAAAAGCCGGGCGTAGGCATCCAGCATCTTGATTTGGCCTTCGTCGGAGAGGTCTATCTCGGCTTTGTAGGCTACGCTGGGCAATACGTTGCCCGTCACGCTGACGCGGGCATTGCGTACTTCGAAACGTCCTGCACCCATGGTGGTCTGATATTCGTATTTGGCGCGGATGGTTCCGTGGACTTCCGGCAGGTAGTCTTTGGTTTCCATCTTCTCCTTTTCAATCTTTTTTCCGTCCTCGTTGATGGAGGGCGTTTGGGCAATTGCGGCCAACGGCAGCAGGGCAATCAGTACTGTCAATGCACTTTTTTTCATAATCTGTTGTTGTCGAATGATTTGTCGGCGACAAAGTTCGGACATACGTGTTGTGTTTTTGTGTCATATATGTTGCATTGTTGTTACAAAAAACTGTTGGAGGGAAGAACTGCGATGGGTGCCGTTTTAATCTTTTTATGGCTTGATTTAGTTTCTTGTTTTTATTAAAACGTTGGTTGTTAGGATTGTATGTGCACTGCCACAAATGTTTCAGTCTGAAATATCAATGAAATATTCTTATCTTTGAAGGAAATATCAAGAACGTTTGTTTTAGAACCCTGATGCTTATGAAAAGACAGTTGTTTTTAGCAGGAATAAGTTTGATACTGGGCGGCATGCCGATGCTTGCTCAAGATATATCTCCG
>NZ_JBCNZM010000030.1:13482-40773 GCF_040227615.1 Bacteroides sp. RTP31139st1_H2_RTP31139_211217
CCGTTTCTTACGAATGGAAGAGCGTACCGATAGTGGGAGGAGGCTTTGTGGACGGTATCGTTTTTCACCCAGAAGCTCCTGGTGTCCGTTATTGCCGCACCGATATGGGAGGAGCCTACCGGTGGGACGCTGCTTCCAACCAGTGGACGCCCTTGCTGGACTGGATAAGTCTGGATGAAAGTAATCTGCAGGGGGTGGAGAGCATTGCCATCGACCCGCAGAATCCGCAGAACGTGTATATTGCCTGCGGTACGTATACCAGTAGCTCCAATGGGGCCATACTTTGTTCTTATGATGGCGGCAGAACCTTTGCCCGTGTCGATGTGCCCTTTACGATGGGCGGCAACGAGAACGGGCGTGGTAATGGGGAACGGATGATGGTGGACCCGCAGAATGGGAATATCATTTATATGGGAACCCGTTTGCATGGTTTGTGGCGCAGTATGGATAAGGGGCAGAGCTGGGCACGGGTGGTGTCTTTCCCGGATGTCTCCGAGAAGTTCAATCCTGCCGACCGTGCTGCATGGGGGAATCGCGGTAGTGGCATTGTCTGCATAGTCTACGATGTACAAGGTACTCAAGATGGGCGTGGTACCCGTGACATTTATGTGGCGGCTTCATTGATGGGAAGGGAAAATCTGTTCGTGAGCCACGACTATGGTGAAAGCTGGCAGCCGGTTGAGGGGCAGCCGGTGCAGTATCGTCCCACACATATGGTTTTGACCGGTGACGGCCAATTAGTATTGACGTACGGAGATACTCCCGGTCCGAGTCAGATGGAGGACGGTGGAGTTTGGAAGTACGATATACGTAAAGACAAATGGACGGACATTTCGCCCGTCCGACTGTCCGATGGCGGAAAAGCGGGATTTGGCTATGCAGCCGTATCAGTGGATGCCCGTAATCCGAAACATCTGATTGCCAGTACACACAGCTTGGGAGGCAAACACGGTTATAAGAGTGATGAGATGTTCCGTACGACCGACGGTGGCAAAAGCTGGAAACCGATTTTCAAGACGGGATATGAGTATGATTATTCTAAAGCTCCCTATACAGAGGTGGCGCCCCTGCACTGGATGTTCGACATTGAGATAGACCCAGCCGATGCTGAACATGCCATGTTTACCACTGGTTTCGGTGGTTGGGAAACTTTCAATCTATCGGCCGTGGAACGCGGGGAACCGGTGAAATGGAGCATCATGTCTGCCGGTATTGAAGAGACCGTGCCTCTCGAACTTTATGCTCCCGAAAAAGGCGCGCGCCTGATTTCCGGTATCGGTGACTATGGTGGCTTTACGCATTTCGACCTCAATCGGCCCGATCCGTTGGGTAGTCATGCCAATCCTCATTTCGGTAATACGAATGGAGTGACGGGTGCCTGGTTGAAGCAGGATTTGATAGTCAGAGTGGGAACTTTGTTCGGCCACCAGCCGGGTGCACGCACCATCTCCTATTCAGAAGACGGAGGCAGGAGTTGGAACATGTGTGCTACTGTTCCCGTAGAGAAGGCGCGCAACGGGCATATTGCCGTTTCGGCCGACGGCTCTTCCTGGATTTGGACACCCGACCGTTCCACCGCTTTTCTGACCCGCGACAAAGGGAATTCGTGGATGTCTTGTCAAGGCCTGCCGGAGAATATCCGTGTCATAGCCGACAAAGTGAATCCCAAACGTTTTTATGCCGTGGATGCTGTTGCCGGACTTCTATACAGCAGCGAAGATGGCGGGGCGACCTTCCATACCGATACTCTGCAACTGGCTGTAAAAACACTCCGGCGGGGCAATGCCTCTCTGACGAATCGCAGGGGTGACCCGCGCGGAGGGCAAGACCGTATTTATTCGACTCCCGGTCGTGAGGGAGATTTGTGGATTGCCGCTTACGATGGCCTGTACCATTCCACTACCCGTACGGGATTTGATTTTCGTGCGCTGGACAAAGTCCGTACTATCTATGCCTTCGGTTTTGGCAAGGCAAAGCCGGGCAGTAACTATCCGGCCCTTTATCTGATTGGCGTTGTCAACGGTCAGTACGGCTTTTTCCGCTCAGACGATGCTGCCGTTTCCTGGATGCGTATTAACGATGATGCTCATCAATACGGGTTGGTTCTGCATATCTGTGGGGATATGCAGGAGTATGGCAGGGTCTATATAGGGACACATGGACGGGGGATTGTGACGGGAGTGCCCTCTTCCGATTGACAAGTTCTTTATGTGAAGGCATGCTAAAAAGGCATGCCTTTTCTCTATCTTCTGCTCGAAATCATGTATTTTTGCAGACTAATTCATTGGTTTCTGATATGAGTACACCTGAAAAGCGAGTATTGGTCGGTATGAGCGGTGGTATAGACAGTACTGCCACTTGCCTGATGTTGAAGGAGCAGGGCTATGAGATAGTCGGTCTCACCATGTGGGTGTGGGGAGACGAACCGGTAGAAGCTCGCCAACTGGCAGACAGCATGGGGATTGAACATCATGTGGCAGATGAGCGCGAAGCCTTCCGACAGATAATCGTACAGAATTTTATAGATGAATATTGTCAGGGTCGGACTCCGAACCCTTGTGTGATGTGTAATCCGCTGTTCAAGTTCCGTATTCTTGAGGAGTGGGCAGACAGGCTGGGGTGTGCCTATATTGCTACCGGACATTACACCCGTCTGGAGGAACGGAACGGTAAGGTTTATATCATAGCCGGGGATGATGACAAGAAAGACCAGTCCTACTTTTTGTGGAGACTGGGGCAGGAGTTGCTGAAGCGTTGTATCTTCCCCTTAGGCACCTATACCAAGCAGCAAGTCCGCGAATACCTCCGCGACAAAGGTTATACCGTCAAGGCGGAAGAAGGCGAGAGCATGGAGGTCTGCTTCATTAAAGGTGATTACCGTGATTTCCTGCGCGAACACTCTCCGGAGATAGACCGCGAGGTGGGACCGGGATGGTTTGTCAATTCGGAAGGCGTTAAGCTGGGTGAACACAAAGGCTTTCCCTATTACACCATCGGGCAGCGCAAGGGACTCGAAATAGCCTTGGGCAAACCTGCCTACGTCTTGAAAATCAATCCTCAGAAGAATACGGTGATGCTGGGAGACGCCGAACAGCTGAAGACGGGATATATGCTTGCCGAACATGAGAATTTGGTGGATGAGGGAGAGTTTTTTGAAAGCAAGGAGCTAACCGTACGTATCCGTTACCGCAGTAAACCGATTCCTTGCGACGTGAAGCGCCTGGAGGACGGTCGTCTGCTGGTACACTTCCAGACGGAAGCCTCTGCCATAGCTCCGGGACAGTCTGCCGTATTCTATATAGGCCGAAGGGTAGTGGGCGGTTCCTTTATCGCTTCCCAAAGAGGCATCGGGATGTTCCTTTAATTTTTAATTTATAATTTATAATTTATAATTGTGAAAAGACTTCTACTCCTTTCCACCTTTGTCCTGCTTGCGGCAGGAGCATCGGCACAACAAGATACATTGAAGTATCGCATCAGCCTGAAGGATAAGGCTGCCACCACGTATTCCTTGGAACACCCGGAAGCGTTTCTTTCTGAAAAGGCGATTGCCCGTCGGCATAAGCAGAACCTGCCGATAGATTCTACCGACTTGCCGGTGTGCCGCAAGTACGTGGACGAAATTCGCCATCAGGGCGTAAATGTTGTAGTTACCGGTAAATGGGAGAACTTTGTCACGGTATCTTGCAATGACTCTACCTTGATAGACCGTATTGCCGCACTACCTTTTGTCTGCGCTACGGAAAAAGTCTGGATAGCTCCCAAAGGTGACAGTCCGATGATGTCTACCGGACGCGATTCTTTGATTAACCAGCCGAGTGTACATCCTGACAGTATCTATGGACTTGCCGTTAGCCAGATACAGATGAGTAATGGTGATAAATTGCACCAGGGAGGGTTCAAGGGGCAGGGCATGACGATTGCAGTTATCGATGCCGGTTTTCATAATGCCGATAAGATAACCGCCATGCAGAACATCCGGGTGTTGGGAACCAAAGATTTTGTAAATCAGCAGGCAGACATCTTTGCAGAGAGCAGTCATGGCATGATGGTACTGTCCTGCATCGGCATGAACCAGCCCGGCATTATGACCGGTACGGCGCCTGAGGCTTCTTTCTGGTTGCTGCGTAGCGAAGACGAGTATTCCGAGCATTTGGTCGAGCAGGACTATTGGTCTGCAGCGGTGGAGTTTGCCGATAGTGTAGGGGTGGATGTACTCAATACTTCATTGGGATATTACACTTTTGACGACAAGTCGAAAGATTATAGGTTCCGTGATTTGGACGGACGCCATGCACTGATGTCCCGTCAGGCTTCACACGTTGCGGACAAAGGAATGGTGCTGGTGTGCAGTGCCGGCAATTCCGGTATGGGTTCGTGGAAGAAAATCACACCTCCGGGAGATGCGGAGAACGTGCTGACCGTGGGCGCTATTGACAAGGAAGCCGTACTGGCTCCTTTCTCATCTATCGGGAATACGGCGGACCACCGGATAAAACCGGATGTGGTGGCTGTCGGCTTGGGGGCTGATGTCATACGTACGGATGGTAACCAGGGTAAGGCAAACGGTACGTCGTTTTCTTCTCCTATCATGTGTGGTATGGTGACTTGCTTGTGGCAGGCTTGCCCTGAACTTACGGCTAAAGAGGTGATAGAACTGGTACGCCGCTCCGGTGACCGTAAAGATTATCCCGATAATATATACGGTTATGGTGTGCCCGATATGTGGAAAGCATATCAGGATTATCTGCTCAAAAGATAGCCATATGGAATCGTTGTCTTTGTATGAGCTCAACGCCCTTGTGCGCCGCAGTCTGGAACAATGCCTTCCTGACGAGTGTTGGGTGCAGGCGGAGTTGAGTGATGTGCGTACCAATAGCACGGGGCATTGCTATCTGGAATTTGTGCAGAAAGACCCTCGCAGCAACAGCCTGATAGCTAAGGCGAGAGGAACAATCTGGGCAAATGTGTTCCGCCTGCTGAAGCCCTATTTTGAGGAAGCCACGGGGCAGGCGTTTGTTGCGGGCATCAAAGTGCTGGTGCAGGTCACCGTCAGCTTCCACGAACTTTACGGCTATAGCCTTACGGTGCAGGACATAGACCCCACCTATACCTTGGGCGATATGGCACGCCGCCGCAGGGAGATACTGAAACAGCTCGAGGAAGAGGGGGTGCTCACCCTCAATAAGGAACTCGGGATGCCCCGTCTGCCGCAACGTATTGCCGTCATATCCTCACCGACGGCGGCGGGCTATGGTGACTTCTGTCATCAGCTGGAAAACAACTCCCGGGGTTTCTACTTTTATACGGAACTGTTTCCTGCCCTGATGCAGGGTGACCGTGTGGAGGAGTCTGTCCTCTCTGCTCTCGACCGGGTAAATGCACGCTTATCCGAGTTTGATGTGGTTGTCATTATTCGTGGTGGAGGCGCCACGTCCGACTTATCCGGTTTCGATACTTACCTGCTTGCTGCTGCTTGTGCACAGTTTCCGTTGCCTATCATAACGGGCATCGGTCACGAGCGGGATGACACGGTGCTGGATTCTGTGGCACATACCCGTGTAAAGACCCCTACGGCGGCTGCCGAATTCTTAATAGAGTCCATGGACAGCGCTGCTGATGAACTGGAAATGCTTGCTTCTCGCTTGCATGAGGGTGTCAGGAATCTGTTGCAGCAGGAACAGCGCAGACTCTCTGGTTACAAGAACCGGATTCCTTCTGCCGCATACCATCGTATATCCGATGCAAAAATGGCTTTGCTGACTGTGCGGAAAGATGTGGTGCAGGCTGTGACTTCCTCTTTGTTCCGCCATCGCCATCGCCTGGAATTGTTGCAACAACGATTGGCAGATGCTTCACCGGAAAAGTTGTTGGCTCGCGGTTACAGCATTACGTTGAAAGATGGGAAAGTAGTGAAGAATGCAGATGAACTGCAGGAGAATGATATGATAACAACCCGTCTGCAGAATGGTGAAGTGGTTTCAATAGTACATATTTAACTCTCATTCATGCAGTGTTTTGCAAATCTCTGTATTTTATGAATATTGCTTAAATCATTTAAAATGAACAAAGATGAAAACACAAAATTTGTTTTTTATGCTGATACTGATAAGTATGGCATTTAGTTTTATTTCATGTACGGATGAGGATGATAAGGTCGAAATTCCTCAACTGGTAGGTAAGTGGAGTGTGAAAGAACCAGTCCTGCAGGACGATTTTGTGACCTGCTATACGTTTAATGCAGACAAGACCTATGAAGTTTATACCGGAAGCCCGTTATCTAACGGAGTCCCTTTTCGTGGAACTTATATCATAAGTCTTGATGAAAAATTGATTACGTTGTATGATAAAGAGGGACATTATACTGAACAATATCATATTTTGAAACTGACGTCCAAGGATATGAAGTGGGAGAACGCATCGCCCAAAGACGGGAATTCTGACAAATGGCTTGAGAAGTACAACGATTAATTAATTTCAATTATGCCGGTAACCAAGAAAAAAGAGACCTACTCCGAAGCCATGGCACGTTTGGAGAAAATTGTCAGCCAGATAGATAACAACGAACTGGAGATAGATGTGCTTGCTGAAAAAATAAAGGAAGCAAACGGAATTATAGCATTTTGCAGCGATAAATTGACCAAAGCTGACAAGGAAATTGAAAAATTACTGTCGGAGAAGTGGGAATCTGAAGAATAAAAGCTATTTTTGTTGCAAAATGTACGTAATAGAAGTAACTAATACTTTGAGATATGAAAGAACTTGATTGGGCTAATCTGCCGTTCGGATATATGAAGACAGATTACAATGTGAGAATTTACTATCGTAACGAACAATGGGGCGAACTGGAAGTTTGCAGTGAGGAAACCATTCCTATGCACATGGCTGCCACTTGTTTGCACTACGGTCAGGAAGCGTTTGAGGGTTTGAAGGCTTTTCGTGGCAAAGACGGTAAAGTGCGTATCTTCCGTTTGGAGGAGAATGCAGCCCGCCTGCAATCCACTTGCCGTGGCATCTTGATGCCGGAACTTTCTACGGAGCGTTTCAAAGAAGCTATTCTGAAGGTGGTGAAGCTGAACGAGCGTTTCATTCCGCCTTATGAATCGGGTGCTTCTCTGTATATCCGTCCGTTGCTGGTGGGTACCGGTGCACAAGTAGGCGTACATCCTGCCAGCGAATATC
Organism: Bacteroides sp. RTP31139st1_H2_RTP31139_211217; assembly: GCF_040227615.1. Classification (NCBI taxonomy): domain Bacteria; kingdom Pseudomonadati; phylum Bacteroidota; class Bacteroidia; order Bacteroidales; family Bacteroidaceae; genus Bacteroides; species Bacteroides sp. RTP31139st1_H2_RTP31139_211217. The sequence continues at coordinate 20,665 of NZ_JBCNZM010000030.1, forward strand.
TGTTTGTGGTGTTCGTGACCCCGGTAGGTCCTTACTTTAAGGGTGGATTCTCAACCAATCCGTATGTCATTATCCGCGAATTCGACCGTGCTGCCCCATTGGGTACCGGTATTTATAAAGTAGGTGGTAACTATGCAGCCAGCTTGCGTGCCAACAAGAAAGCGCACGATTTGGGTTATGCCTGTGAGTTCTATCTGGATGCCAAGGAAAAGAAATACATGGACGAATGTGGTGCTGCCAACTTCTTCGGCATCAAGGACAATACGTATATCACTCCGAAGTCTACTTCCATCCTGCCCTCCATCACCAACAAGAGCCTGATGCAGCTGGCAGAGGATATGGGCATGAAGGTGGAGCGCCGTCCGGTTCCCGAAGAAGAGTTGCTGACTTTCGAGGAAGCGGGTGCCTGCGGTACGGCTGCCGTTATCAGCCCCATCGAACGTATAGACGACGTAGAGAACGGCAAGTCATACGTTATTTCCAAGGATGGAAAACCCGGACCGGTATGTACGAAGCTCTACAACAAGCTGCGTGCCATCCAGTATGGTGACGAGCCGGATACTCACGGGTGGGTGACGATTGTTGAATAATACGGTGATGGCAATGTCTATCGTATAAGACTTGCCGGGACTTTGTTTTTTATACTTTTAGGCACGGATTGCGCGGAAAGCACGGATAGATTGAAGAGAGACCGTGAAAATCCGTGTAATCCGTGCCTAAAATAATATGTTTTATGTTTCAATGCTTCTTAAATGGGAAAGAACAAGTTAGAGAAGTTTGCCGATATGGCGAGTTATCCGCATGTTTTCGAGTATCCGTATTCCGCGGTGGATAATGTGCCGTTTGACATGAAAGGGAACTGGCACGGGCGGTTTTTCAAGAACGACCATCCCATTGTCCTGGAACTGGGCTGTGGTAGGGGAGAATATACTGTCGGATTGGGACGCATGTTTCCCGAAAAGAACTTCATCGGAGTGGATATAAAGGGTGCCCGCATGTGGACGGGAGCCACCGAGTCGCTGGAGTCGGGCATGAAGAACGTTGCTTTCTTGCGTACGAATATCGAAATCATCGACCGCTTTTTTGCTATGGATGAGGTGAGCGAAATCTGGCTCACTTTCTCGGACCCGCAGATGAAGAAGGCGACCAAAAGGCTTACTTCCACTTATTTCATGGAGCGCTACCGCAAGTTCCTGAAGAATGACGGCATAGTCCATCTGAAGACGGACAGCAACTTCATGTTTACCTATACCCGGTACATGATTGAAAGAAACCGGCTGCCGGTGGATGTGATGACGGAAGACTTGTACCACTCCGGCATGGCTGATGAGATACTCAGCATCAAGACCTATTATGAACAACAATGGCTGGATCGTGGTTTGAATATCAAGTACATCAAGTTCCATCTTCCGCAAGAGGGCGAGTTGCAGGAGCCGGATGTGGAGATAGAGCTGGATGAGTACCGCAGTTATAACCGTAGTAAGCGTAGTGGACTACAAACCAGTAAATGATGCGAATCAGTGGTTAAAAATACTACTGATTCGCATAAAAATAGTAAATAGTAAATCGTCAAATAGTACATACAATGACATTATATCCAAAATTAATCCTTGATGCATTGGCAACAGTGCGTTATCCCGGCACTGGAAAGAATCTTGTTGAGGCTGAGATGGTGGCCGATAACATGCGGATTGACGGGATGAAGGTCAGCTTCTCGTTGACATTCGAGAAACCGACTGATCCGTTCATGAAGTCAATGGTGAAGGCTGCCGAGACAGCTATACATACGTATGTCTCTCCCGAGGTGGAGGTTGTGATTACGACTGAAAGCCGTCAGGCGGCACGTCCGGAAGTGGGTAAGCTATTACCCCAGGTGAAGAATGTTATCGGAGTGTCTTCCGGAAAAGGTGGGGTAGGTAAGTCCACGGTTGCTGCCAACCTTGCCGTGTCTTTGGCAAAGTTGGGTTATAAAGTAGGTCTGCTGGATGCTGATATCTTCGGGCCTTCTGTTCCAAAGATGTTCCAAGTGGAAGATGCCCGTCCGGTGGCAGAGAACATTGGTGGACGTGACTTGATTGTTCCGATAGAGAAGTATGGCATCAAGTTGCTTTCCATCGGTTTCTTTGTAGACCCCGACCAGGCCACTTTGTGGCGGGGAGGTATGGCAAGCAATGCCTTGAAGCAGCTGATTGGTGATGCCGATTGGGGAGAACTGGATTATTTCCTTATCGACCTTCCTCCCGGAACGAGCGACATTCACTTGACAGTGGTGCAGACTTTGGCACTGACAGGAGCTATCGTTGTTAGCACGCCGCAGGCTGTGGCGCTGGCAGATGCCCGCAAAGGCATCAATATGTTTACCAATGATAAGGTGAATGTGCCCATTCTCGGTTTGGTGGAGAACATGGCTTGGTTCACGCCTGCCGAATTGCCGGAAAACAAGTATTATATCTTTGGAAAAGAAGGCGCAAAGAGACTGGCTGAGAAAATGAACGTACCCTTGCTGGGACAAATTCCTATCGTGCAGAGTATCTGCGAGAGCGGTGATAAGGGGACTCCGGTTGCTTTGGATGAGAATACGGTGACCGGGCGCGCTTTCCTGCAACTGGCTGCTGCCGTAGTCCGTCAGGTAGACCGCAGAAATATGGAAATGGCGCCGACACGGATTGTGGAAGTGCATAAATAAACATGGATATTTTCCTTATGAAAAAGGAGCAGTTACCCGGCGACGGGTAACTGCTCCTTTTTCATTTAGACTTGTTTAGAGAGAAAATTAGTTTATTTAGTTGGAGTAACAGTGGCATTCTGGACAGCAGGGCTTTTCTCCGGTTCTTGCAGACGGAACATGATGGGGACTGTATATTTTACGTTTACAGCTTGTCCTCTTTGCATGCCGGGCTTCCACTTGGGCATGATAGTAGTCAGACGGATTGCTTCAGCGTCTAGCAGTGGGTCGGCACCACGGATTACTCTGGGGCAGATGATGTTCCCTTCTTTATCCACTATAAACTGTATGACCACTCTTCCCTGAATCTTAGCTTTTTGTGCGGCTACCGGATATTTGATATTTTTGCCGATGAATTCCATCATTGCGGACATGCCGCCGGGATATTCCGGCATTTTTTCTACGACTTCGAAAACGGTTACTTCCTCCGGGTAGGTTGCCTCTTCGGGAGCATAACCCACTACCACCATTTCATCTATTTTGCTTTCAATGGGAGCATACTTAACCTGTGTATTGTTTTCCGTCAGACGGAACATCACGGGAACTGTATATTTTACCCGCACGGCTTCTCCTTTTTGTGTGCCGGGTTTCCATTTGGGCATGGCACTGATTACGCGTACGGCTTCTTTATTCAATTCCGGGTCAATGCCGCGCAGTATTTTTACATTGGTAATACTGCCATCCTTCTCCACTACAAATTGCACGGTAGCCCGTCCTTGCGTACCTTTCTTCATGGCTGCTTCCGGATATTTGATGTTCTTGCTCAAGTATTCCATTAGTGCAGACATGCCTCCGTCGGGGAATTCGGGCATGTGTTCCACTACCTCAAAAATCGGATTGTCGAGAGTATCCTTATCCACTACCTTTCCTTTGTAAGTCACTGTTTTCGTATCTTGTTCCGGTAGGGGAGCTACTTGAGGGGCTTGAACTTCCGGTACCGCTTGTCCGGTTTTGGCGTCTACAGCCTCTATGACTTCCGCTGCAATCTTCTTTGTGGTACGTGCCACTGCTTCGATATTGCTGACAATCATAAGTAAGGCCGCTAAAGGAAGGAACATCAGATATTTGGTCCTTCCTATTCCTTTTGTTCTCTTTTTGTTCATCATTTTGATGCGTTTTTTTAAAGGTAAAACATTGAAACTGTTATAGATAGTTGCTGCAGCCTTTTGATGTGACAATCCTAGCAGATGGTACTGGTAGGTTTTGGAGTCATAGCCGTTCTCCAATACGCGGGCATCGGCCATATATTCCAGATTGGTGCGGATTTCCCGTTTCATGAGCCAGGCAAAGGGATTGCACCAGCAAAAAATGCACACTAGTTCACTGATGATGACATCAATGGAGTGCCATTGCCGGGCGTGTGTCTGCTCATGGGTCAATATTTCGTTGAATTCCTCTTCCGTATGCGAGGACGGATGGATAAAAATCCAGTGGAAAAAGGAGAAAGGCCCGTCTGCTTTGGGAAGCAGATGTATATTTGTGTTGCCTATTTGTACCTTGCGGCATCGGCATGCCAAGTGGATGATGCCCGCCAGTTGCATGACGAGGCGTATCATCAGCAATGCCACTATTCCCCAATAGGCGATATTGGCATATTCTGAAAGGATGCTTTTCCAGTCGGTAGGAGCCGCTTCGGTGCCTATTGTGAGTTCCGGTAGCACAACGCTGGCATAGAGGTCTGCCATGGCCACCATCGGTTCCTGCTCCGTAATCCACGTTTGTATGTTCAGCAGAGGTACGGCGGCAGAAACGGCAAAGAAGCAGAGCAGTGCGGTTCTGCGCCAGCCGAAAAACGTGTCTTTGTAGAAGAACAGCCGATAGAATGCATAAAACAGTACTATCGCTACATTCACTTTCAGAAAATAGGCTAACATGTTTACTCCTTTCCTTTCTCTATCATGTCTATAATGTCTTTCAGGTCATTGGCCGAAATCTTCTGGTCTTTGGCGAAGAACGAAACCATTTCCTTATAAGAATTTTCAAAGTAGTTGCGCACAAAACCGCTCATAAAGGTACGTTTGTATTCGCTTTCGCGTATAAGCGGGGTATACTGGTAAGTGTTGCCTACACGTGCGGCACGGATATACTGCTTGCGCTCCAGGTTTTTCACAATAGATGCTACAGTTGTGTAGGGAGGCGCCGGTTTGGGATATTTGGCAACAATGTCTTTTACGAAGCAACTGCCCAGTTCCCAAATGTACAACATTGCTTCTTCTTCTTGTATCGTTAACTTTTCCATGGATAAAGTATTTAAATGAATTCAATGCAAATCTACGAATATTTCGTAAGCCAACATCAAACAGTGAGTTAATTAATCTAAATGTTCCTGCTGTGTGTATATTCTTTTGCCAGATTGAAAAGAACATGGCTGTTGATAATCTTCTTTTGGCTAAGATTGTCTATCTTTGCAGAAGAAGCGAAGACTGGCGGCACCTCAGCATAAAAAATGAACGGGTTCATTTTATTCTGCATTCGGTTTGCGCTGTCTTTGTTGCAATGAATTCTTTTACCTTAAATAAAGCAGAAATATGGGAACAGTTAAATCGTTGTTGCTGGGAATGTGCTTCGTATTGGGTGCATGCACAAGCCAGACTTCTACTGTGCAAACCACAGAGAAGGGAACTCAATGGGAATGGCAGAATGGTACCATTGTTGTCAAAACTCCCGAGCGTCCGGCAGGACAGAAGAGTGTATTGGGACTGACTACTCCGAAGTTGGAGGCAGTCCGTGTGGGTTTTGTTGGTTTGGGTATGCGTGGCCCCGGAGCAGTGGAGCGTTTCACTTATATTCCGGGTACGCAGGTAGTGGCTCTTTGTGATTATGAAGAGGCCCGTGCAGATAAATGTCAGGAGCTCTTGAAGAAGGCATCCATGCCCAAAGCCGCCGTCTATTCCGGTGACAAAGGATACGAGGAACTCTGCAAACGTGATGATATAGATTTGGTTTATATTGCTGCAGACTGGCTGCATCACTTCCCCGTTGCCAAGTGTGCGTTGGAGAACGGAAAGAATGTAGCGATAGAAGTACCTTCGGCCATGAACCTGCAGGAATGCTGGGATTTGATTAACTTGAGTGAATCTACCCGTAAGCATTGCTTCATTCTGGAGAACTGCTGCTATGACTGGTTCGAGATGAATACGCTGAACATGGCGCAGCATGGCGTGTTCGGTGAAGTTATCCGTGCGCAGGGTGCTTATATACATAATTTGAGCCCGTTTTGGGACCATTATTGGAAGAATGGAGAAAATGACAAGCTGGGCTGGCGTTTGGACTACAACATGAAGCATCGTGGTGACGTGTATGCCACCCATGGCCTTGGCCCGGTGGCGCAAGCACTGGATATTCACCGTGGTGACCGTATGGAAACGTTGGTAGCCATGGATACCAAGTCTGTAGTGGGCAAGGAGCTGGTAGAAAAAAGAACCGGCGAGGAGTGCAAGGAATTCCGTAACGGTGACCATACCACGACCATGATTCGTACAGCCAATGGAAAGGTGATTGAGATTCAGCACAATGTAATGACACCACAGCCTTATAACCGTTTGTATCAGCTTACGGGTACCAAGGGATTCGCCAACAAATATCCGGTAGAAGGGTATGCGCTTGACGCTGACCAGCTGAGTGCATCGGGCATTCAGCCCAAAGTGGATGATTTGAATTCACACGGTTTCCTGCCGGAGACGGAGATGGAGGCACTCGTGGAGAAATACCAGCATCCCATTTTAAAGAAGTACGGTGAGATGGCGAAGGAAGTAGGAGGTCATGGTGGCATGGACTTCGTGATGGACAGCCGTCTGGTATATTGCCTGCAAAACGGTCTTCCTTTGGATATGGATGTATACGACCTTGCTGAGTGGTGCTGCCTTGCAGAATTGGGAGAACTTTCTATGGACAACGGTTGTGCGGCTGTGGCATTCCCCGATTTCACCCGTGGTGAATGGAATGTGGTGAAGGGCTACAAGCATGCATATGCAACTCCGGAAGAGGAAGCGGCTGCTATGGAGAAGGCAAAGGCATTTACTGCTAAACTGAAAGAGCAGGGAGCCAAGGAATGGGCTGAAAAGTAATAGCGGTATATTGATAAAACAAAAAACAGCAGGTGATAAGCCTGCTGTTTTTTTTATCAGTTTGTCATTTAGTCACTTTCAGCAACTCTTCCTTCATCTTCTCCACTCCCGGAAAGCCGGTTTGTCTGAACGTGGTGTTTCCTTTGCGGTCTACAACCAGATAAGTCGGTACCCCTTCTATCTTGAATACGTCCGATAGGTATTTCCATTGGGCATCTGTCAGACGGAAATGTTCGCCGTGGATGTCGGGAATCATATTCTCCCAGGTCTTCAAGGGGGAGGTTTCGCCGGTGATGTACAGATATAGGATATCCTTGTCTTTCAGTTCCTCCTTCATGGGGGTCATCGTCTTGTTTGCCATACGGCATGGACCGCACCAAGTGGCCCAGAAATCTACTAACAATACTTTTCCTTTGAATTTGCTGATGATAGAAGTGAACAAATCTTCGTTGCTGACGTTGGTGTCCACTTGGTTGATGGTGTAGCCCGTCTTTTTCTTGTTGGCTTCGAGTTGTGCCAGCAGTTCGTCATTGGCGGCAGTCAGCATTTCACGGTATGCGGCGGGCATGGCGGCAACGATGGCCTTTTGCTCGTCGGTGAGCGGGGTGAAGTTCTTGATACCCCGGTAGAGGGTGACATTACGGGCTATATCGAAGAAGATACCTTTGTCGGTTCCCCAGGCTTTGGCCAATTCTCCACTCCGTTCGACATCCCTTGAAGCCATTTGTACATACTGGTTGGACAAGACTGCCTGCGGCACATTCAATATACTCATATCTTCGTCGGACACGTAGTTGGCGGGTACTTTCCGGGCAAGTTCCTGATAGTAGTTGTTTGCTTCCTCCCGTTTGATGAGATTGGCGTGTAGGGCAGCCGATGTCAAGATGCTGGCAACGGAAGACAGCATGGCATTTGTAATCAGTTTGTTATTGATAGTCAAAAGTTGTCGGGTAGAAGCACTATAAGGCAACTTGTCTATTGCTTCTTGTGTTTCGTCGGATATTTGAAGTACGTATGCTTTGGCTGCATCAATATCCTTGCCAGCCAGTGCAGCTATGTTTTGATAGAGCTTGTCTTGCATGTCGATGCTGAGGTGGTTTCCGTTCAACTCTTGTGCCACGGTTTCCAGCGGTCCGTTGATATATACCATTTCTCCATAGGGTTTCCCTTCGCTGTGGAATTTAGACTTGCGCCGGGAAGCTTCGCGTAGATTGACGTATATTTCTGTTGTCTTGCCAGGTTCCATGAAGAACTGGAGCATATGCTCTCTACCCAAATATATGGTACATGGGGTAGTGCCGGGCAATGTTACTTCTTTGGTGAAACTGCCGTCAGGCTGGATGTCGAGTGGTATGTCCGTGATGTCTCCTTTGATATTCTCCCACACGGCAATACTGATTGGCATTCCCATATTGGGGCGTGAATCCAGGAGTTTTCCTTTCAGCATGGCTTTTCCGTATTGGATGACCGGTTCGGGAAGTTCGGCATTAGGGTCGGCTTTGTGTACTACGGCGTTCTGGGGAAGTGCCAGTTCCGGCAGTTTCTTGCTTTTCAGTTGTATTCCCCAGATGCTGAATCCGTTTTCCACCTTTTCGCCTTCGGTGAAGTCGAAGGAGGTAGCATTGTCGGATAGGGGAGGAAAGACCAACTGGAATTCCGCTTCGCCCGATTCGGGCATCCAAAATTCTTTACCTGGTATGATGCCTATACCGGAACGCAGTTGGTAGGTTTCTCCGTTATTGTCTGTCAGGTAGCTGTCGGGTGCAATCTGTATCCAGTACTTGGGACGATACTTGGCATAGATATGGAGCACGGTTGCCGTGTCACTGATGACTACTTTACTCACTTCGATGGAAGTCGTGTTTCTTACGATAAACGGTGGTTGGTCAATCACACGGTTTTTGGCTTGCAGGGTACAGCAGATGCACAGTAGGAAGCCTGCTAAGAGGAAATGGATGTGTCTCATATGAATTGTTTTCTGCGAAAATACGAATGTTTCGTAAAGAAACAAGCATGTGGGAGTTAATTGATGTAAAATACTTCCATTTCTTCGTTTTTCAAAGAAACCTTGTATCTTTGCCGGTAATACTTAACACTTAATATCTTGTCATATGAGAACCAGAATTCTTTTGATGGGCTTGTTGTTGGCCGCTGTTGCCAATGCCCAGACTATCTATCATGATGCTTCCGCCTTCCCCCTTCTGGGCAAAGCAACAGAATCTACCCTTACCCGCTATGAGCGTCTGCCGGACTCTCTGCAGAACATCTCCCGCAAGCCGTTGTGGGACTTAGGCCGCAACAGTGCCGGACTCGCCGTGCGCTTCCGTTCCAACTCTACAAGCATTTCTGCCAAATGGGAAGTAAGGAACAATATGAGTATGAACCACATGACACCGACCGGCATTAAAGGCCTCGACCTCTACTGCTTGCAAGACGGCAAGTGGATATTTGCCGGTAGCGGACGTCCGCAGGGCAAAATCAATAAGGCGACTATCGTAAGCAATATGTTGCCCGAGGAGCGCGAATACCTTTTGTACCTTTCTTTATATGATGGGGTTACCTCGCTTTCCATCGGCGTGGATTCTTTATCCGCCATTACCCCGCCGGCAGTAGACTTGCCGAAACGTGAGAAGCCGGTGGTATTCTATGGTACCAGCATCTTGCAGGGAGGCTGCGCTTCCCGTCCCGGCATGGTGCATACCAATGTTCTGGAACGTTGGCTCAATCGTGAGTGCATCAATTTGGGATTTAGCGGCAATGCCTTGCTCGACCTGGAGATTGCCGATGTCATAGCCGGTGTGGACGCTTCTATGTTTGTCCTCGACTTTGTGCCCAATGCTACCGTGGAGCAAATGAGAGAGCGTGCCGATAAATTCTATACCACTATCCGCAGCAAGCATCCCGATACGCCTGTCCTTTTCGTGGAAGACCCTCTCTTTACCCACTCTCCTTTTGACACCAGGATTGCCAAGGAGGTAAAGGACAAGAATGAGACATTGAATGCCTTTTTCCGTTCTTTGAAGCAACGTGGAGAGAAAAACATCTATTTCCTTGCTTCCCGTGACATCATCGGCCACGACGGGGAGGCTACAGTAGACGGCATTCATTTTACCGATTTGGGCTTTATGAGGTATGCTGAGATACTTTACCCGATATTGGAGAAACACATGCGACCGTAATTAGGTATTACAACCGTTTGTCTGTTTGCTGCCTTGCCGATGCTGTAGGGCAACTATTTGTTTCCTTTAACAAAACAGTCTGTTTCCTATAAGGGAACAGACTGTTTCAATATGGCGAACAAACTGTTTTTATATATTGGAACAAATTGTTCTGATACGCTGAAACAAAGTGTTCAAACGCATGTGAACACTTTGTTTCGTAGGCTTGGAACAATGTGTTACGCTTCTATACTCTTATGCTTCTTATACTCTTCAATCACATGTTTCCTGCTCTGCAATATCTGCCAGCGATATACCAGGCACGTGGTGATGAAGTAGAAGCCCGTTTGTATCCATAGTGCTTGGTACTCGAAAGAGACTTCATTGAGTGTGGCTCCCATGCTGTTGATGCGTACGTAGCCGTTGATGCCGAAGGTAGAAGGGAAGATGTACGAGAAGTACTTCCAGAAAGCGGGCATAGCAGCTCCCGGCCATGAAATGCCGGAGAGGAACAGCAGCGGCACGGAGGTGAACACGAACAGCAGCATGCACGTTTCGCGGTTGCGGATGGCAATGGATGCTGTCATGGCAAAGAAAATACAAGCGGCCAGGTAGGGCAGGATGAACAGAGTCAGGACACCGGGTATCGCTATTTGGTTGAGGCTGAAAAGCCATGGAACCACACACAGTATATATACCGATACCAGTGAATATACCATGAAGTAGCTCAGCCCTTTTCCCATCACAATGCGTAGTGTGCCGTTGTAGTGGCGGTTGATAGGCACCAGGTCGCGGAAGCGGTTCTGCTCGCGTGCCGTCCCGGCAGACAAGCCGATGCCGAGTAGCAGCGTTTGCTGGATAATCAATACCAATACTGCCGGAATCAGGAAAGCGGCAAATCCGTTGGTTGGATTATAGAGGGCGACATCCTCATACTCTATCGGGTAGGCGGTAATCTCGTCCTGGCGGTCGGTGGTATTGGCGCTTCGCTCCACTTTGATGTCTGCGTTCATGGCGAGCGACACGTTGGTGTTGGCAGTCAGCAAGGCTTTGTAATACAGCAGTCCGCTCATGTCGCAGAAGATGCTGACCTGCGTTTGCTTACCGCGTACAATGTCGTCGCTGAAGGTGGAGGGGATGTAGATAATACCGTATGCCCTGCGGTCCTTCAACATCAGTTTGGCTTCTTCCATATCAGCGCAGTAGCTCACGAGGCTCACTTCGGGACTGGAGTCCACTTTCCGCAGGTATTCGCGGCTCAACGAGGAGCGTGAGTCATCCACCACGACAGTGGGCACTTCGTGGATAGTTTCGTTGGTATAGATGAAAGCGTATATCAACGGATAGACCAACGGAACGAGCACGAAGAAGATGAGCACGCCCTGGTCGCGGAAGGTGGTGCCGAATTCCCGTTTCCATATATAGAACAAGTCATGAATGCCTTGTATCACTTTCTGTCTGAACGTCAGGTCTTTCATTAGGGCATGTATTTATAGTAAACCAACGCTCCTTTCAGCCTATGGGCTATAAGGAACGGGAGCATCATGAAAATAAGCAGCGCTACGTAGTTGACCCACGAGTAAATCATGGGGTATCCATTCAGTGCCTGGTCCACATAAATCAGGAAATAGTGGCGCAGGGGGAACAGATTTGCCAATGCCTGCAATACGGGGTGCATGCCCATGGCAGGGAATGACAATCCGCACATGGAGAAAGAGAGTACGCCCCATAGGGAAGCGAAACTGAGTCCCAGACGCAGGGTAGGCAGGGTTCCTATCATCAATATTCCCATGCCTTGCGATGCCAGCACCAGGCAAAGGGTGGCAAGCAGCATCGGCAGGATGCCGCTGTTGCAGGGAAAATGGAGGAAACCGTAGAGGTATACATTATATAATATTCCCATCAGGAAGAAGATGGCGGTATGCGGCAGCAGTTTGCCGGCAAGGGAAATCCAGATGGAGTTGTTGCCCATGCGCAGCCATTCGCGGGCGGTGCGGTCTTTTATCTCGACTCCGATGGAATAGACGGTTACCATGAAGATAAGCAGCATCAATACGCCCGGTGCAAAGGTGTTGCACAGATATACGGAGTAGTTCAGCCACGGGTTATTGAGTGGATGCGTATCTATGACGATGGGTTGGAGGAAGGCCATCGCTTGTTCCTCGGTAGCTCCTTTGGCATATAGGGTGCTACGTGCTGCGGCACCGGATGCCAATTCGCTCATCATCTTCATGTCCTTGAAGAGGAGTGAACCTGCGATGAGCAGGGTATTGTTTGTATAGAAAGAGAGTTTGGGCTGCCGTCCGGCCTGCGCTTTGGCAGAGGTACCTTCGGGAATGTAGAAGAAACCGTAAATCTCTCCGCGCTGCATGGCGGTACGGGCTTCGTTGACGGTAGGGTAGCGGGCGACGACGGCTGTCTGCTCAAAAGCGTCCAAGTTACGTATCAGCTGGCGTGAAGTGGCACTCATGTCTTGGTCCACCACACCTACGGGCATGTCCGTAGGAAGCCCGGAGTCCATCAGCGTGGTGAAGAATATGTAGCAGAACAACGGTGCTATCACCATACAGAACAGATAGAGCGGACGGGAAACAAGACGGCGGCATTCGCGTCTTGCTACATTCCACAAAGCCGTATGTTTCTTATTTCTTTCCATCATCCTCTCCAATAACTCATAACTCCTTTATTTCTTCAATACAACACTCATTCCCGGACGCAGTCCTTCCACCTTCTCTTGCGGAGCGGCTTTTACTTCGAATGTTTTCAGGTCGAACTGGCCGGTAGTCTTGGTCGCTTTCCAGGCGGCATATGTGCCGAGGTCTTTCATATAGTACACTTTCAGGCGGATATTCTTATCGAGTGCAGGGATGAACGCCTCGAATTCGGTATTCATACCCAACCCTTGCAGCAAGTCCTCGCGTACATTGAAGGTTACCCACATATCGTCCAGAATGGCGATGTTCATAATGGGAGCACCCGTGCCCACGAGCTCGCCTCCTGTGGGGAATATTTCGGATACCTCACCGGCAGTCTGTGCAATCAGGTAAGTTTCCTTGATGTACGATTCAACTTCGGCCACAGCTCCTTTGGCACGTTCCACCAAGGCAGCGGCAGCGGCTTTGTCCTCGCGTTCCGCACCGTTCTTGGCCATATCATACTGGGCTTTGGCGGCTTTCTCCGTAGCCCGGGCTGCATTGCGTTGGGCGGTAACTTCGTCAAGCTTTTGTGTAGACATCACGCCTTGGTCGTGCAGGTTCTTCACACGCGTGTAGGATTTTTCGGCAATCTCCAGTCCGGCCAGTGCCTTTTGCCACATTTCATAGGCAGCTTGTATCTGTTCCCGACGGGCGCCTTTCAGAGCTTTTTCGTTCTGGGCTTGGGCTGCCGATTCGGCGGCGCGTGCTTGTTCCAGTTTGGCCTGCACGTCCGGAGCCTCCAAAATGGCAAGGGTGTCTCCGGCTTGTACGCTTTGTCCCTCTTTTACACGAAATTCCAGAATACGTCCCGGCACTTTGCTCGATACTCGATACTCCGTTACTTCTGCTTGTCCTTGCACAATTTCCGGCCCTTTACGCAACATGAAGAAACCTACAAGGGCAACGATGGCAATCACTCCCGTCAGCGTGAGGAATGCCAACAACATGTTACTGTTTTGTGATTTTGTATCCAACATATTATTTACTATTTGACTGTTTACTATTTACGATTGAAGAAACTATCAATTATCAATTGTCAATTCCCCCGTTGCCTTTCTCAGATAGATTTCCGTCAGTTTTACGTCAATCTGTGCGTCTATCTTTTCCGATTGGGCAGAAAGCCATGCGGTGTGCGCTTCGAGCACATTGCTGGCAGGTATAACGCCTTCCTCAAAGCCAAGTGTGGCGTATCTCAGGTTCTCGTTGGCTTTTTCCAGGTTCTTTTCGGCCATGGTCAGTTTCTTGGCAGCTTCGTTCACTTGGAAAGCCGACTGGTTGACCTGCAGCTCTATCTTTTCTTTGGCGTCATCCAACTGGTATTGGGCGATGCGTGCTTCCGATTTGGCTGCTTTTACTTTATAGATGCCTTCGCCCCAGTGCCAGATGGGTACCGACACCATGACACCCACATTCCACATCCCCTTGAACTTTTTCTCGAAACTGTTGAAGACGGAAGGGTTGGTTGCCATATAGCTGCCCATTAGTGCTATGGAAGGAAGATATTCCGAACGGGTGACATTTACTTTCTGCTTATAAATCTGCGTGGCAAGTTCCAGGCTACGCACTTCGGGACGGGTAGCATAAACATTGTTGATGTCGATGGCACCGTTTTCCGGAGTAGTGGGAGCCAGGTCTTCCTTCTGTTCGTCTGTGAGCATGACGGGAGTGGAAAGGTCGAGACCACACAATTGGCACAGCAGCATCCGGGCAAGGCTCAGGCCATCGGTTACTTTGGTCAGGGTCATTTCGGCCTCATTCACTTTTACTTTGATGGAGAGTCCGTCTGCTTTGGTGGCAACGCCTTCGGCAATCATTTTGTCAACGTCGCTGTCGAGCTTCTGCAGTAGTTTCAGATAACCTTCTGCCAGCTTCTTTTTATGGGCAAGGGACACTACCTGCCAATATGCCTGGTCTGTACTCAGGATTACTTCCTGCATACCGGTGTTGTGCTGCTGGCGGGCCAGCTCTTCGGCGTATTTGGTAATTTTGTTGTAGGCACGTATCTTGCCGCCCATATATAGGGGTTGGGTCAAGGTCAGTGCGCCCGCATACATGTTGCGGGTGTCTGTACGAAAGGCGTCAACCAAGGATTGGCCTGCACCGTCGAGGGCACCTACCAGGCTTTGTCCTAAAGCCGGCAATTGGCCTGCCAGTTCTGGATGAAGCTGTGCGATGACTTGGGCAGCCTGCTGTAACGGTCCGCTGAGACTTGTACCCAATCCGGACAAGGCTCCTTTCTGAGCGTCGCTGAGGATGGACAACTCTTTTTGACTGCGCATATATCCGCCGCTGGCCGAAATGTTGGGAAGGTAATTAGTAAATGCCGCTTTCCTTTGATAGTGGGCAGCGTTGATTTTTTCCTGGCTTATCAGCAGTTCTTTGTTGTTGGAGATTGCCAATGCACGGCAACTATCCAAGCTTAATGCTTCCTGGGCCTTCATGGGGAAGGATAGGTATGCCAAACAGATGAAACAGAAGAACTTTTTCATTGGGCTATACATTAATTAAGGTGATGAATCTGTTGTTTATACAGCAACAATAATTGCATAAACAACGATGCAAATGTATAGGCTTTCAATGATATTGCAAAATAATTTAGATTTTTTTGTATTAATTCAAGCTGAATGATTGCGAACCGATAAGGGTACCGTCAGCAAAAATGTCTACGCGGTAGGTGCCTGCATAGAGGTATTCTTCTACATCCCAATATACGGTGACGGCTTGCTCTTCTCCGTTGTATTCTATATACTTCTTGATGGAATATACCAGTTCCCGGTTCTCGTATGGGAAGGTGTTCGAGGAACTTTTGGTCAGCACGTCATTGTCCGGTTTGGTGATGCGGATGTAGAGGGTACGTTCGCCGGTCTCTGCAGTGATGTTTTTCACGATGGAGAAGTTTATTTTGAACTTCACGATGTCTTTCACCTTCTTGGCAGTCTTGCCGCGTTTGTTTGTGGGCTGCACAGAGATGTTGGTGGCGTCCAGTTGGGCGGCAAGTGTCACGGTCTTGGTCAGGTTCTTCTTCTCTTCGGACAAGTTGCTGATTTGCCGGGAAGCGGCGTTGTACTTCTTGGTGACATCGGCTATGATTTCCTTCTGTTGAGCAGTCAGGCGGTTTAGCGAGTCAATCTGGTTGATATAGCCTATCATGACTTTGCGGAGAGAGGCCAGTTCCTTCTTCAGACGGCGTATCTCGGTGGCATTGCTGCTCTTCACGGTGCGGAGTTCTTCCAATAAACGTTGGGTCTTCAATTGTTCCTGCTCCAAGAGTACGGAGAGGGAGTCGTTGGAGACTGTCAACTTCAGCTCGTCATATTGTCTGGCGAAGTCTGTGTATTGATTTTCAAGGTCTTCTTTATCCAGATTGAATTCCATCACCAGTTCCTTGTTGGTTTGCTTTTCGGAAATCAGCAGAATGGTAACTCCTATTAATAATAAGATAAGGAGGCTGCCTGCCACGATGAGAAGTGTATTCTTCTTAACTGCCATTTTTGATAATGATTAATGGTTAAGTGATTAATGGTTGGTGGCTGATTATTCGTCCTACATTCATTAATCGTCCGCAAAATTAATCATTAATCATTAATCATCGTCCACTAATCATTGGCTAAATGTGTATTTAACTAAAATTATTACGGAAATATTTCTCTAATTACGAAGTTCGCTGTACTTTTGCGTCATCTTTAAAGAACACTTATAAACAAAAAACTTTAGAAATTATGTCAAAAGTAACCGTAGTAGGTGCAGGTAACGTAGGTGCTACATGCGCTAATGTGTTAGCCTTTAATGAAGTGGCTGACGAAGTGGTAATGCTGGACGTGAAAGAAGGCGTTTCAGAAGGTAAGGCAATGGATATGATGCAGACTGCTCAACTGCTGGGCTTCGACACCACTGTTGTAGGTTGTACCAACGATTATGAGAAGACTGCCAACTCCGACGTTGTAGTGATTACTTCCGGTATTCCCCGTAAACCGGGTATGACTCGTGAAGAATTGATCGGTGTTAATGCAGGTATCGTTAAGTCGGTTGCACAGAACATCTTGAAATATTCTCCGAATGCTATCCTTGTGGTTATCTCCAACCCGATGGATACCATGACTTATCTGTCATTGAAGTCTCTGGGCTTGCCGAAGAACCGTATCATCGGTATGGGTGGTGCTTTGGATAGCTCTCGTTTCAAATATTTCTTGTCTCAGGCTTTGGGCTGCAACGCCAACGAAGTGGAAGGCATGGTTATCGGTGGTCACGGTGATACTACCATGATTCCGTTGGCTCGTCTGGCTACTTACAAAGGACAGCCGGTAAGCACACTGCTGAGCGAAGAAAAACTGAACGAAGTGGTAGCTTCTACTATGGTAGGTGGTGCTACACTGACTAAGTTGCTGGGTACTTCTGCATGGTATGCTCCGGGTGCGGCAGGCGCTTATGTCGTTGAGTCTATCATCCACAACCAGAAGAAGATGATTCCTTGTTCAGTATATCTGGAAGGAGAATACGGTGAATCAGACATCTGTATCGGTGTTCCCGTAATCCTTGGCAAGAACGGTATCGAGAAAATCGTTGAACTGGAACTGACTGCTGACGAAAAAGCTAAATTTGCTGCCAGCGCTGCTGCCGTTCACAAGACAAATGCCGCTTTGAAGGAAGTAGGTGCTCTCTAATTGAGGGTAACTTAAAATGATAAGCAAACCTCACGGTCTTTTTCCGAAAGGAAAAGTCGTGAGGTTTTTTTATTCTCCAAAAACAAGAATCATTATGAAAAAACTACTATTAGGTATTGCTGCCGCTTGCCTGGCTGGTTTTACTTTTGCGCAGGATGCTCCGCTGTGGATGCGTCATAGTGTCATCTCTCCCGATGGGACCACCATTGCTTTTACGTATAAAGGAGACATCTATACGGTGCCGGTTGCCGGTGGACGTGCCATGCAGATAACTACCAATCCCGCATATGATACGGCTCCGGTATGGAGTCCGGACAGTAAGCGGATTGCTTTTGCTTCGGACCGTATGGGAAGCCTGGACGTCTACATTGTGGCCAAAGACGGAGGCGAACCACGACGGCTGACTACCCACTCGGGAAGCGAAACGCCGCTTGCTTTTACAGATGCCGGACATGTCTTGTTTTCTGCGGGCATCATGCCGTCTGCCGAGGCTGTTGTCTTTCCCTCTAACGGGCAGTTCAACCAGGTCTATCGAGTATCAGTGGAGGGAGGGCGCCCGACGATGATTTCGTCCATGCCTATGGAGTGCATCTCCATCAATAAGGAGGGAGCGATGTTGTATCAAGATAAGAAAGGTTACGAGGACTACTGGCGTAAACATCACGTATCGCCCATTGCCCGTGACATCTGGATGTATACTCCGGGAAAAGAACCGCAGTACCGCCAGCTGACCACTTTCGGAGGAGAAGACCGTGAACCGGTTTGGGCTCCTGATGGAAAAACATTCTACTATCTGAGTGAGGAAAACGGCTCTTTCAATATCTACCGACGTACTCCCGGAGATGCGAAGGCCGTGCAGTTGACGCACTATACCAAAAATCCGGTACGCTATCTCAGTGCCGCTACGGACGGAAGGTTGTGCTATGGATTTGATGGTGAGATTTACACCCTGCTTCCCGGTGGAGAAGCGCAAAAGGTGAACATCAGCATTGTTTCCGACAGAAACGACAAGGATATTATCCGCCAGATTAAGAGTAGCGGTGCCACGGAAATGGCAGTGTCTCCGGATGGTAAGGAAGTGGCTTTCGTTTTGCGCGGCGATGTCTACGTCACTTCAGTGGAATATAAGACTACGAAGCAGATAACGAATACTTCTTGTCAGGAACGTACCGTAGACTTTGCCCCCGATGGGCGGACACTGGTTTATGCTTCCGAGCGTGGCGGGCTTTGGCAACTTTACACTTCGACGATTGTGCGTAAGGATGAAAAGCTGTTTACCTATGCCACAGCGCTGAAGGAAGAACGCTTGATAAACTCGGATGCCGCTTCTTTCCAACCCCAATACAGCCCTGACGGTAAAGAGATTGCCTTTCTCGAAAACCGCAGCACCATCCGTGTCATCAATTTGAAGACAAAGGATGTGCGTACCGTTATGGATGGCAAGTATCAATACTCTTATTCGGACGGTGACCAGTGGTTTCAGTGGAGTCCGGACAGCAAATGGATTCTTTCGGACTATATCGGTGTAGGTGGATGGAACAACAAAGATGTTGTGCTGCTGAATGCCGATGGCAAGGGTGAAATGGTGAACCTGACCGAGAGCGGATACAACGATGGCAATGCCAAATGGGTATTGGGTGGAAAAGCCATGATTTGGACCAGTGACCGTGCGGGGTATCGCAGCCACGGCAGTTGGGGAGCCGAAGACGATACTTATATCATGTTCTTTGATGCTGAAGCATACGACCGTTTTTTGATGAACAAGGAAGAAACCGCTTTACTCGAGGAAGCGGAGAAGGCGGAGAAGGAAAAAGCCGGGAAGAAAGACGAAAAGGATGCCAAGAAGAAAAAAGGGGATGCCGACAAAGATAAGGAGAAAAAGGTAGAGCCGTTAAAGTTCGACCTCGCAAACCGCTTTGACCGTATTGTACGCCTGACCGTCAACTCCTCGCATATGGCAGATGCCATGCTTTCTGCTAAAGGGGATAAACTCTATTATCTTTCTGTTTTCGAGGATGGGTACGATCTTTGGGAACACAATCTGAAAGAGAATGTTACAAAAGTTCTTTTGAAGAAAGTAGGTGCAGGCGCTTTGCAGCCTGACAAGGAAGGGAAGAATATCTTCCTTTGTGCCCGCGACGGAATGAAGAAGATAGAGATTGAAGGCAGCAAGATTTCTCCAATTGAATTTGAGGCTTTCTTCGATTACCGCCCTTATGGTGAGCGTGAATATATCTTCGACCACATCTGGCAGCAGGTAAATGATAAGTTCTATGTGGCAGACTTGCAAGGTACGGACTGGAATGGATACAAAGAAACTTATAAGCGCTTCTTGCCGTATATCAACAATAACTACGATTTTGCGGAAATGCTGAGTGAGATGCTGGGTGAATTGAACGGTTCTCATACGGGAGCGCGTTATTATGCTTCGGGCGCAGCACTTCCTACGGCTGCTTTGGGAGTGTTCTATGATGAAGCTTATGCGGGCGATGGACTGAAGATTAAAGAAATTATAGCTCAGAGTCCATTGACGAAGAAAAAGACGGATGTCAAGCCTGGCTGTATTATCGAGAAAGTGGATGGTGTTGCCATTAAGGCTGGCGCTGATTATTTCCCGTTACTCGAAGGTAAGGCAGGCCGCAAGGTGATTCTCTCGGTCTATGATCCTGTTACCGGAAAGCGGTTTGAAGAAACCTTGAAGCCCATATCTTACGGTGCCCAGAATGAGCTGTTGTATAAGCGCTGGGTGGAAAACTGCCGCAAGAAGGTGGATGAATATTCTGGCGGACGCATTGCTTATAT
>NZ_JBCNZM010000031.1:0-10344 GCF_040227615.1 Bacteroides sp. RTP31139st1_H2_RTP31139_211217
TCTTTGAGCTTCCCGATTTTTTCAAAGTCATGTTTGCCCACCGCTTCCTTAAACTCGGCTTCCATATTGCGCCCCTCTTCGTGTTTTTGCTCTTTTGCAGCTTCTATGTTGGCCGCATGGGCTTCCAGTTTGGGGGTCATGGCCTTGATCAGCTCTTGTGCCTTGCCGGGAGTGATACTCTGTATGTTCTGTATCATGACTCCTTTCCTGTCATCCGTCAGTTGGATGTCGGCAATGAAGTAGCCTTCCGGACTGTGCAGCAGCTTGTTCTCCAGTGCATGGCCGTTGGCGAGCAGGTATTTGTCGGCTTTGGTTAACTTGTAGCCGCCATATTCGCTGGTCTGCCCGATGATGTCGGGAATCTTGATTTCCTGGTTGGTGCGCAGGATGACGGAGTTCAGATCCCGGTCAACTTGCAGCAGGATGTCCTTCTTATTTACGGTGATGGGTACGATGTCACCGGCAAGCAGCTGTTCTTTCTCTTTCTTGCCCAACTTCTTTCCCAGCACCTTGTCCGGGATAACCAACGCCTCTTTGCGGTAGAATACGGAGATTCCGTCATCGTTGAAACGGAGCTTCCCCGGTTTGCCGTGTATCTCCATCAAATCAGACATGACACCCTTTTCCAGCTTGGTGCCTTTCCCGTCGAGGATGTTCCCTTGCTTGTAGGCGTATTCATAGAGCGACTGTCCGGTGTAGCATACCTTCAGGCGATGGTCGATGACGGTAAAGCCGTCCTTGTCATGTCCCTTCAGGTTCTCCCACCGCTTGATGCTGATGCCATCCTTCTCCAGCTCGGCGACATATTTAGGATCATTGGCACGTTCCTTGTCAAAAAGGGCGGATACACGTTCTTTTGATTGGTCACGAAGGCTTTCATCGTACTTTGCTCCGGCTTTTTCCCTGATTTCGCTTACGCTCATGCTCAGCTCTTCCCCGTCTTTGCGGAACCGGAAATATCCGTCCCGGTATTCGGTCTGATAGCCCAGTGATTCGGCGATGCCGCCGAACTGTCCCACGTTGTCGAACATATAGGTGTCTAATGCTTCTCTCAGTTTCATGGCTGTGGCTTGTATAAGGGTTCTGCGGAAAGGATGTATTCGTTCAACACGGCCAGCTTGATGTGCCGCCCGCCGTTTCGCTCGTAAATCTCGATCTCGAATACCTTATCATCGGGTATCGTGAATTTGTCGAAACCAAGTATCAGCCGGTTCCGGCTCTTGCCCTTGATTTTCGTATCAAAATCTTTCTGATAGATAGGTTCGATGGTCGTTTCTTGCTGGATGGCGTTCTTGCTCTTCTTTTGGTCACGCTGGAAACATTTGACAAACTCGATGTCGTAGTCGATGTATGATTTGTTTTTCAGGTCAAAGATGAAAAACATGAAGTCCTCATGCACATACAGATTGGCCATTGACAACTCAAACTTGTTCTCGATGACCCCCAGGCTGTAGATGTTGCGCTTCTTGGTGCGCAGCTCTTGGATGCATCTTTCCATTTCCTCGCTGTTCACATCCACATGGGCGGTATATTTGCGCTGGTCATCAAAATTGTAGGTGAATACGGAGGTATTGCCCCGTTTGATGGTGATGTGGTAAGTGTTCATGGCCTTATCCACCACAAACAGGTTGGAATATGCCACGGCATCTTTGGCGGTTGATACTTTCAACTGGTTGTTGTAGGCGGCCAGAGTGAAGGACACCTCGTTGCCGGGCGTTCCGTAAGCGATGTCCTCCGGAAAGAAGAACTCGGCCAGATGGAGGTCGCTGACTTCTGCCTGATAGTCATGGTGCTGCCATTTCCCGTTGTCCTCGTAAATGTTCGGGTACGAATCCGTGCCGCCTTCGGGAAGGTAGCGGATGTGATAGGTGTAAACGCTTCCGTCGATGCAGACTACGGTCAGGTTGGTCTCTTCGGTGAATCCTTCCGCTTGCGCCGAGAGCCTGACGATATGGGGCGCCTCTTCTACCCGGCTGGCCATGACAAGCTCCTGTTCGCCGATGGCGATATCAGATACTTGCACAGGAAATACCAGGTGTTTCACACAGTCGAAAGAGATAAAGATGTCTTTTTGGCTGATGGCTTGTTTCCGGGGAGTGCCGTTTTCCTGAGCGAAGAGCGGCAGACTGCACACAAAGCAGTAAAACAGTAGATAAATATATTTCTTCATGTTGTCGATATGTTAAACGGTTCTTGAAAAAAAGGCGGTGAATACGGTAATGCCCCATAGAAGAAGCAGGGTAATGCCGAAAGAAACGGTCAGCGGACGGATTTCTTTAAAGGCTCGTCCGTTCCGGCGTGATACGTAGATCCGATAGCCGAAAAAGACCGCTGACAGCGCAAGCAGGTAATTGAGAATGTCTATCATAATTTGTCTATCAATGTTTGAAGGGGATGATTTTTCTTGTTCGTTTTCTCTTGTTCCATTTGCTCATAGAGCTTCTGTAACTCCGCTTGCACGGCTTGCCTACGCAACTTCGATTCCTGACTCTCTTCTTGGATATACATTTCGTAGTTGGACTTGAGATGTACCTTCACTTGTGAGAGGCTCATGTTCAAGATTTGCTTGGCTACCTGGGTGGTGGCGTTGACTACGCTGGTCACTTCGCTGGCCATCGTGCCGATGGAAGAGAGCGGCATGTCAATGTTCTGTACAAGACCTTGTTCCATACGCTTGGCTGCACTGGCTTTCAGGTTATTGGGCAGGTTCAAACCTTCCATGGCATCATTGTCGAAGACAACCACCGATACGGGATTGAGGTTGTCTCCTACCTTCAGGTTGCTGACTACCACATCGAGGCGGTTGGCTCCCAAAGTGGCGATACCGTAAAACAGCGTGTTGGCCGGTATCTTCATGCCGGATAGGGTTACGTCCTGAAGCAACCGCATCCGTACCGTACTGCCCGTGACTACGGTCTGGTCGCCGTGGATGCAAGCCCTGAAGAGGTTGCTGTTTCCCGGTGCGGAGGTCGGTTGGCGGCGTACCCGCTTGCCGTTTTCGGCATGGTAGATCGGGCCTTTTTGCATCAGGCTGTCGGCGGATGGATGGCCGGAAGGGTTGGCAGCGGCTTTCTCCGTTTTTCCCTCTTGGTCATAATTGACAATCCGTTCATACATGCGCTTGCGGTATTTGTCGGATTCTTCCAGTTCCTTGCGGATGCGTGAGTTCTTCTTGGCTTCCCGGATAATCTCGTTGAGCGCCTGCTCGTCCTCCAGTCCGTCCAGTTGGCTTTCCAGCTGATGAGAGAAGCGTCCGTTCCGGCCACCTCCGTATTCTGCCATGACTTCGCTGTACGGATCGTTCTGCATACGGCGGATGCGCTCCAGTGTGGCACGGTCATACCGCTCCTGCTGGTTTTGCAGCTCGAAGTAAAAATCAGATCCTTTGACCTGAGACTCTTTCAGGATGCGTGCCTTCTCCTGCTCTTCCAGTTTGTCCTGCTTATAGGCTTCCATCTTGTCGTTCACCTTGTCGGCCATTTCCGACTGTGGTTCCAAAAAGGCTTGCGAGGCGGCCTGTCTGTCACTCCCTGACGGCACGTTCCCGTCCTCACGGATGAAGAATACATAAAGGAAGAGGATGCCCAGGATTACCGGGATGGCCATCAACAGCTTGTTCTTGTCTTTGATAAGTTTATTCGGTTCCATGGTCGGTTGGTTTAGAGGTTTCTGACTGGTTTTCATTCTTGCCCGGAGAAGCTGCCTGCGATGTGTTGGTGCCGTTGCTTTCCACGGGTTCGGAATAGCGGACAATCCAATCTTCTATCTTGGCTCCGTGCGCATTTTCCTCGCTGCGGGACAGCATATCATAGATGGTGAACTCCGCTTCGATATTACGTGAGATGCTTCCCCGTGCCCGGTACCCGGTCTGCGTGAAGATTATCTTTCCGGAAACGGGTATCGTTTGTGTGTTAATCTCTACATCCTTGATGCGTACCCCGTAACGGATATTCTTTTGTATGAGTGAGTTCAGCATATTCACATCGTTGTACTCGTTCAACAGCTCCTTCCCCTTGTTGCCTATGAGGTTGAGCGCAAGCGAAATGTTCTTCTCGTAGCTGCTCTCGTCAAAGGCATACCAGTGGGTTACGAAGGTCTTTACATGGTTCATGTATTCGTATTGCCGCATATCGCTGGCAGACAGGCTGCTTGCCTCATAGACTTCTCCCTGCCTGTCGATGACGAGAGCCTGGCCGTATGCTTTTTCTATTTTGTTGATAAGGAAGATGATACTGCTGGCAAAAGCGATAGTCAGAATGATGCAGTACCCGGCTGAAAGCCGGATAGTCAGCTTGACCGCATCATCTGCTCCTTTGAATTTCATCAGATTCATAGTTCTATTTTTTATTGTTGTCGTTTATGAAACTTGCCCCGATAGAGGCGGCACCGCCTACGTTGGTCAGCTTGCCGCCTGCCGCTGCGCCTCCCATCAGGGCGATGGTGGCCGCCGTGGTGACGATTGACACGGTTTTCGAAATGATTTTCCCGGCATCGCTGTGTCCTACGATTTTGGAGGATAGCCAGAAACAGCTGCAATAAGCACCAATCAGGGCGAGATCCATTCCTAAATATTGTATCTGCTGCGTAGCTGCGTCCACCATGTCGGCACTTTCCGTATAGATGGCCTTGAAGGTCTGCCATATGATTTGGTTCAGAATATTGATGACGGTGAATACCATACAGGCGGAGCAGAGCGTACCGAACCAGATACTCAACTGTTTCTGAAAGACCGGCAACATGCTTACGGCAAAGACAAACGGGCCGAGAATGACCAGTAGCTTGACAATGACCACGCCGATACCCAAGATGACTACTTGTATGATTCCTACCAATAGGGCGGAAATGCCATGAAGCACAAGGGTGGCGAGGTTGGCGGGGTTGAGCAGCTGCACAATCTTCTCCACGCTGGAGCGTACACCGGTCATTTCGTCCTCTTCCATCTTTTTATCCAGTTCGTGCTGCATGGCGCCGGTGCTGTCTTCTCCGGCTGCTACCTCCGACTGGAGGCTGTGTTTGTCGTATTCGGCAATCATCTCTCCTTGTTCGATGGCTGATTGTGCCATGAACTGGGCAAATTCCTGCGCACGCTCGGAGGTCAGCGAGGTGGCTTCGTTGATTACTTCCATCGTGCCTACGATGGTTTGGGCGATGGGGGTGTATATGCTTAGGCAGAAGAACAGTACCAGGCAACGGGCGATTTCCATCATGTCGGGAAATTTGTCCTCATTCGGGCTTAACAGCTGGCTGGCTCCGTGATAGAGATAGTTGTATGCTAGGTTGCAGATAAAGCAGATGACACCAACACCGAAGGCGATGACTGTCATTTGCGAAACGAGTTCCATCGTCAGACCGTCCGTGATCTGAAGTCCCCAGAGAAAATTATCTTGATTCATAACGCTTTAATTGGTGTGTCGTGTGAAAGCGGCCAACCGTCCCTGGTAATAGGTCTTCCGGTTATGCCCCTTCATGGATTTGTAAATGACCGTGGAACGCACGGATTCGTTAAACTCACGCATCTCTTCGGCGGCTTTTTCCACCGATTCCTTCACCTGCTCGATAAAGGACATGCGCCCTTCCGAGTTCATCGAGAAGTAACTGGTCACGGTGGCCACCTTGAACAGCAGGTCGGTACTCAGGCTCAGATTGACGGTCACACGCTGAAAGTTGAGAAATTTCAGGCAGTGGTAATTCGATCCTACGTTCAGGTAAAAGCTGTAGTCGCTGCTCAGGCAGGCTACGTCGTCCAGCAGGTCGGCAAGCTCTTTCAATGATTTGAGTTCCTTCAACTGGTCGATCTTTTGCAGGCCGAGCCGCAGTTCCTGGGCATCGATCATTTCATTGATTTGTGTAACCCATTTCTTGACATTGGCGATCCATTCCGTTGAGTTCAGCAGGGTGTGGCCGGGATCATGCACGACGAACTGGGCATGAACACTGCCGGTTCCCATCAGCCCTATCGAGGCGGCAAGTCCGAGTATGAGAATGATTCTTTTCATGACGGTTATTTGTTGGTGATGAATAATAGGGTGAATATGACACATACCAGCCAGGCTGTCAGATAGCTCTTGGCATTTTCCTTTTTCGTGGCGAGTGCCCATACCACGAAAATGAGCGCAACGCCCAAAAGTGCGGCGGCAATGCTTCCGGCAAGATTGTATGCGCTGCCGTTGAAGTCGGTTGACCAGCCTAGAAGGGCGGTCAGCCCTTGGGTGGCGTCATCCATACTTTTTCCTCCTTTCCTCCAGATAGCGGTTGATGGCCGTATAGGTCGAGCCGCTTTCGTTGAACAACTGCTTCAGTCGTACTACTGTCGCCTGGCGCGAATCGAAGGCTACGGCGGCGAAGTCGGACACCTCGTTGCGGAAGATGAAGGCATCGTTCGACATCTTGATGAAAAACTCTCTCCAGCGTTCCGTGCGCTGCAACGACTCGATCATATAGGCCTCTTCGTCCGTGATGGAAAGCACGGCTTTCACTTCCGGCAGGTTCTGCCGGTGTTCTGAATGGTCGAGGATAATCTTGGTCGCGCAGTTGATGATGATGGAGTCCTTGATACTGGACGGCATGTTTTTCAAAAACAGGATGTTCTGTGCGGCCAGCGTGATGCTTCCCTCCTTTTTACGGAAGGTTCGGTACAGGTAGGCGATGAAGTCTCCGAATTTCTCGTCTTGCAGGAAGTCGAGTGCTTCGTCGATGATTAGCTCTTTGGCAAACCCCTGGCGTTTCTTGATTTTATCCACGATCATTTGCAGGGTGATGATGGCAACGAGTGGAAAGTACTCTTTCTTAGAGGCATCTTCCATATCGAAGGCTATCAGCCGGTCATGCACGATATCCACGTTCTCGGTAGCGTTCAGCAGGAATGACAGCTCTCCGTCCGTATAGGGTTCCAGTAAAAGCAACAGCTCCTCTATCTCGAATTTCTGTTTCTCAAACTCGGTCATCCGTTTGCTGAACACTTCCTTCAGATAAGCCCGGTAAGTTATCAGCGTCGGGAAGATACGCTCATGCTTCTCTCCTATTGAAGAATTGTTCACATAGTCGTAAAATCCGATGACGGATTTCCTGAGAATGGCGTTTTCGGCAGGCAGCATGGGTTCACGTACCTTCCAAATGTAGCTGATAATGGCGACGATGGTCTTTATCTG
Source organism: Bacteroides sp. RTP31139st1_H2_RTP31139_211217 (assembly GCF_040227615.1). NCBI lineage: Bacteria > Pseudomonadati > Bacteroidota > Bacteroidia > Bacteroidales > Bacteroidaceae > Bacteroides > Bacteroides sp. RTP31139st1_H2_RTP31139_211217. The sequence goes on from NZ_JBCNZM010000031.1 coordinate 7,149, forward strand.
GTCATCGGCAGACTCGGCATCCGTGGTGTCGATGTACAGGTATTTGCCGTTCTTGTCACGGTCACACAAGAAGGGGTTGAACGCAAATTTCTTCTGCTCGGTAGAGTCGAAGTATTTGCCCCGGTTCAAGGCTATCATCGAGCGGTAAGAGCCGCCGATGTCAATGATCATCACATCCCGGCCCAGCTCATAGCTTTGCAGGATGTAATTGTTCAGCCAGAAAGATTTACCGGAACCGGACGGGCCGATAACGATGCGGTTCTTGTTGTTCAGCGCCGGATAATCCCAGAGGTTTATCTTGGCGGGAGTACCGAAACGGTCATGGTAGATATGCCCTTTCTCGTCCGAAAGGTACATCCCCTCTTTTTGCAGATAGCAGATGGCCTGCTTGGTCGTGTTGACGAAGCCCCGGTAATTGGCCCTGGCATTGCCGGGTATGTTGCAGAAGAACAGGTTGCACAGCTCGGCGTTCTCCACATAGCACGAACTTTGGTTCATAAAGCTGAAGCCTTGCTGTACCAGTGCGGTTTTCCGCATGAGCGAGGTGCGGTCTGTATCGTTCAGCACGACATTGAAGGCGGTATAGGCGGTCTGGTAGTCGAACTGGGTAATCTCATCGCAGAAGGCTGCCTGCTCGCGTTGCTTCTCTGCCGCCGGAGGGTAGAAGTTGGTGATGTAGTTCAGCGCGTCTTTCTCCGCACCGATGGCCGTTACGGTGGCATCTGGATCGGTTATCTCTATCACGATGTTTACGATGTGGTTGAACGGCAGGCCAAGTCCTACGGGGTACAGCATCGAGCATTTGCTCCGTATGCTGTCCGGTATCTCTATGTTTCCCCCGTATGCCTTCGACTTGCCGGTGTGCGGCACGGCCAGTTCCTGAAGATGCTCGCCTTCGTTGGTCAGCGAAAGGATGGAAACGTGCTGCTGCCCTATTTTCATGCTTCCGCTTTCACTGACAGCCATAGGGTTGACGCTCTTCTGCGTGGCATCGTTTTCCGGTGTCTCGTAAGAGAGGTTGACGTAGTCGTAGATGGCGTTGTTCAGTTCCGTATCATCCATCTTGCGTATCTCAAACTGCTGGATGGACGACAAACCGTTCTCAAAGTTCATCAGAAAGGCTTCCATTTCTGTCAGCCGTTGCTGATATTCCTTATAAGGTTGCTTGAACGGGTAGTGCAGCTTTCGCATCAGCGAGGTGCCCGATGCGCTTTTGCGTATCTTACCGTTTCGGCTGCCGTTCGTGAACGTCACATACAGGTTGGTGTAACTGTTCAGTATCTCCTTGCCGTTGAAATGACGGTTGTTCTCCGCTATCAGGGCATTGGAAGAGTATTCTGCATGATGGTATCGCCCCGTATAGTAGAAATTCTGCTGATGGATGACCGTGCCTGCCGGAAGCAGCTTCAAAAGAGCCTCCAACCGCTCATGGATGTATTGCGCCTCGCTTTCCGACAAGGTGAACACTTCGGGCAGAAGCAGCCGGTAGCCGACGGTGATGTCACCGTTCCCGTTGATGACGGCGTTCTCCGTGATGGTCTGGATAGGCAAGACACTTTCCAGATCCACGGATTTGTCCTTCACCTCTATCTCTGTCTGCCGGATATACAGCAGAGCAATCAGCAGGCACAGCGCACAGATTAGCAGGGATATGAGTATGATGATTCCTATCATGGTTGCTGTTTTAGGATGAATTTGAAAATCTGCCGTTTGTCCGTTATCTGCCGGGGGGTGGCGTTCTTGATCCGGAGGCCGGTCAGGTAGTCCGGGTTACCGGCCTTGTGTTCCTTTTTCAAGGTTTGGAACAGCAGACCGGATAGAAACAGAATGGCGGAAATGATTCCGATGATGAGTATCGGGTGCAGCTGCTTGAATATGCTCACGATGATGATGATGGCCGTCAGCAGCATGAAGATGGCGAACTGTCCCGATGACAGACCGAAGAACTTGATCGGCTTGTTGATTTTACGCATGGTTCTCATGGCTCTTCGTTTTTAGATAATCAGGAAGGCTACCATGATGACTACCACGGCGATGATCCAGCCGAGCAGGTATTCCTTGGCATGGGGATTGTTCGTGGCAAGCGAATAGATGACAAAGACCAGAGCGATGCCGAGTACCGCCGCCAAAATGTATTTGGCTACGTCCAGAATGGTGTCCGCACCCTCTTTGGCTTTGTCTGTCACTTCGGATAGGCTGTTAATCTTCAGGCCGCTTTGTGCCTCCGCCACTTGTGCCGTTCCCAACAGCGTGAAGAATATGAGAAAGGTGAAGATAACCTTTCCATAGCGGTTAATGACTTGGTTCGCTTTTTCTCTTACATTTTCGATTGCTTTCATTTTGTTCCTATTTTTTAATTAAACATGAATCGTTTTCAGTCTCTCCCATTGCACATCCTTATACTTGATGGATATGGGCTCTTCTTTCGGCTGTTCCGGCAGTGGTTTGCCTGAGTAGTAGTAGGCTCTTCCATGCAGGTACATATCGGCTATCTCGGCAGCCAATTCCTCTTCTTCCAGCTCAGGCTGAAATACCACGCAGATGACCGGACAGGCTCTCTCCTGCCCTTCCTTGCGCACCGCCTCCCTTATCGGCTTCTCTTTCTCCTTTCCGGAAGAAAGTGCTTTCTTCTTTTTCCGAAAGTAAAAGTGAAGCGTGACACAGGCGAGTATGGCAACCAGTATCAAATCCACTACGTTCATAAGAGTTGCCAGATAATGAGCCAAGTGACCAATGCCGTGATATAGGTGATGATGGCCTCTTTGGTGCGCTCGTGGTTGCTTATCAGCTTTTTAAGTACCGCTAGTCCGGCACATAGAAAGCCTACCCCTATCAGCATGGCGCCTATTTCACGGTATAAGGAGATCAGGCCGGATACATTTGTATCGGCTAACAATATGATAATAAGCATGGTGATATGATTTGTCGGTTAGTAGAGCAGTATCTTTATTCCTACGTTCCAGACAGTGTTCCACTTGTCAATGGATAGGGGATTCCAATGTTGTTGTATGCGGGCAAGCAATGCCGTTCGGGGCAGGATGAATACTTCCAGTTCCGTTTCCAGTTTCGGGCCGATGATGAAGTTGTATTCCTTATCGGGGTGGCGGACGTATTCTGTACCGATGAATCCTCCCAGGCCGATGCCCCAGTAAACGGATTTCAGGTTGCAGGCCAGGGTTCTGTAATAACCGCCGTC
>NZ_JBCNZM010000031.1:10417-40616 GCF_040227615.1 Bacteroides sp. RTP31139st1_H2_RTP31139_211217
CATGTATCGTTTCGGGAATCGTTTCTTCCGGGTTCAAGGTAGAGACTTGCGGTAGGTTGGCTGTATATTCGTAAGGTTTCTCAAAATAGCTAAACCCGGCTTTCCAATAGCTTGTCCGGTTGATGTATCTGGAAAAGGACAGGTTGTAATAGTTGCCTGCATTGCCGAACAGGTTAGTGCCGTAGTTCAATTCAAGTGCCGGGATGTTCTCATAATGGCGTTGCGCAAAAGCGCTTACGGTGCATAACAGCAGGCTAAGGCTGATAGCAGTCAGTCTGATGTGTTCCATGGGAATTACTCTTTAGGTTATTAATGTTATATATTTTTCTATTTGTCTCATACGGTGTTTCCAATTTACGCGGATTCCTGTCGGCAGAACCGAATCAAGGTGCTTATCGCGTTGTTTTCGCTCCAAACATATAGATTATATACGGGAGGACAAATTTTATGAAGGGCTTTTAAAGGGCCTTTCGTGTTTATTTAATGTGCATTAAAAAATACATGTGCCGTAAACCGGCAGGTGTGGAATAATTCTACAGAAAAAAGCCGGATAGGATTAGTTGTGTAAAACTGTCCTGCCCGGCTTATAGGGTTTGGTTTATATGCGCTTTCGGATGTTGCTCAATGCTTGTGGCGTGATGCCGATATAACTTGCTATGTCTTTTAAGGGTATTGAACGTAACAGCCATTTTTCATTGGCCAAAAGCGCTTTGTAACGCGCTTCGGCATCCAGTGTGTAAAACTCCTCTTCCCTTATTATTTTGCGGTTGATGGATCTTACCAAATGTATTCTGGCCAGCTTGTTGAAATTGATGGATAACTCATATAGCTGATGAAGATCTTTTTTGGGCAATCTCCAGATCTTGCATGGCTCCAATGCCTTGATATTGTAGTGGGCATGGTGTTCTTCATGTGAAAGGAAAAAATTGATGAACTCTTTGGCTTGGATAAACCGTGCTGAAATCTCTCTATTCTCTTTGTCCGGAAACCATAACCGGACGATGCCGGATTCCAGATAATAGAGGTAGCATACTTCCTCGCCCCTGGTGACGAGGTGTTCTCCCTTTTTGATATGGATAAGCTCGAAATGAGCATCAAGATACGCCTTTTCTTCGTCTGTCATCCGCACGTGAAGATGGGCGCCCATTACCATGAGCGTCTCATCTATCAGGGTGGCAATTGTTTGAACCATTGAATTTGTTTTATGTTTATATAAGGGTACGGAAACGTACCCTCTAACATGGACGTGGCGTTCCAACAACAAAGGCACGCCCCGTACCAGTTTCATACTGGTACAGGCATGCGCCTGTTGTTGTTAATTCCTTAACGATAGATGCCACTCTTTTGTTAGACAGACGGACGTATGTAAAAAGCGGGCTGCCAATTTTCTGACAATCCGCTGCAAAGATACTATTTTATGGTTTTTGTTCCAACTTTTAGGGATTTAAGTTGACGGCAAGGTCTTCTGGACGAATGCCTACTACCTTTATATAGATATCCCGGTAGATGTTCTCCTTAATCTCCTTGTCCTCTTCAGAATAAAGCCATGCGGTAAATTCATGATAATATTCGCCGGTTCCCAATTTAAAGAAATCCTTATATTGATAATGTCTGCTCACGGGAATGCCTTTCTTGTTTAACAAGAAGCATGATTTAAGCGCATCGTGATATTGCGAGGTCAGTATCGCCTTTATCTTTTCGTCGAAATATTCCAATGTTTCCTGGTCAAAGAAAAACTGTACGGTGTAGGGCCACTTCTCCCCTTTTCCTTTGATGTACTGGTATTGGAATTTGGTTCTCTCCAGCTTTTTGTTGATACCGTTTAAGATGCTGGTCACCTTCTTCTTCCGGTCATGGTTGTCCTTTACCGTTACATCAAATTCCTTGGCAAGTTGGTCAACCGTAACGGTGAAATAAGGTGCTTGTCCTTGGTCAATCTTATACTTGATCAGGTAAATCATTTTCGCCAGGTTCAGATAAAACTTGCGGTAGCCTTTGCGGTTGGGCAGGTTACGGTAGTCTTTCAGTTCCAGCAGATTGTATTCGGTAAGCAAAGTATTCATCAGATCTTTGCTCAGATGCACGTTGTAATTCCGCTTGGTGCGCTTTTTCGTGCCGAAGTTATCCTTTATCTCAAAGCGGTCCAGTATTTGAATGAACTTATATTGCGTCTTGCCGTTCATGGCGTATGCTACACTGAGGTTGGATGTCCCTAAACGGTATAACGCCGCTTCAAAGGTGTTCTCTATCGGATGCTCTATCTTTTGGCCGTTCTGTTCGGTGATATATACCGGACGTTGGTTGCTGAACAGGAAATCAAGCTGCCTCTCGGTCAGTTTTCGTTGCAACTTGGTTCGTTCATACCCCATGACCTCACAAAAATCGTTGATGGAGAACCAGCAGTCGCCGAACAGATCTTTCATTTGTGAAGATGCCACGTAAATGATAATGTCAGACATGACAGTGCCGCCTGCATCAAATAGAACTTCCAATACTTTCGTGTTGGAAGACTCGCTGAGAGTCCTGGGGACTCTGCTCAACTCTTTTTGTGTATTACTTTCCTTCATAGGCGGACACTTGTTGTTTACTGATGCAAAGATACGTTTTTTTACGGAGATAGTGAATCTAACTCCCTATAAATGAAGATTCCAAAGCATTTTTTTCGTGCTGTTTCTTGATTTAGTTGTGTAAAAGTGTCCCGACTACGGCTGTTTCCGATCCCCCAGTTGTGTAAAAGTGTCCCGAATGGCCGGTTTAGTTGTGCAGAAGTGTCCCGGATTCCTGATTTAGTTGTGTAAAAGTGTCCCGAATGCAGATTCTAGTTGTGTAAAAGTATCCCGACTTTCCTGTTCAGTTGTGCAGAAGTGTCCCGAATAGTCGGTTAGTTGTGCAGAAGTGTCCCGGTTACGAGAAGATGCCAGTAAGTGCTAACTTGCAATAATATAGTTGATTATACGGAAAACCTCCCTTATTAGTTGTGTAAAAGTGTCCCACAAATACTTAAATCCCTAAAAACCTAAATAAAACGAAGAAATGATTTTGTTACCGTATTCTTACTTTCGGAAAAAATTTTGAGGTGGAAACAAGTAGAGGTTTGAATTCTTTAACATATTGTCCAGGATAATAGGCAAAGGGATTTTTCCGCAGTTGTGTAAAAGTGTCCCGGTTCAATGCCGGCCTTCACTAAAACGGTGTGCAAAAATAACGCCTGCCCGACGGATGCAGTCGAACAGGCGTATATATTTTTCCGAAAGTAGAATCAGATGCTCATATACTTCTTCAGTATCGCTTGAATCTCCTTGTTATGGCTGGTCAATATGTCTTCAAGAATGTTGTTTGCGATGTTGTGCATTCCTAATCCAGTGGCCATAGCAATCTGCTTCAGCTTTCTGTGGGTTTCGCTGGATATCCGGATTACTTCGGTGTTCTTTAATTTTCGCTCTTCCAGATATTCCGAGAATTTTTTTCCGCAGACTTTGCTTTCTTCTGTTTTTGGAGAAGACTGCACGGAAGGTTTGGATTCCGGCTTTTCCATTTGTTCCGGCTGAGGTTCTTGGACGGTTTCTTTGACTGGAGCCGATTCTTTCACCTCTTCATGGATGGGGTGCTCAATCGCAGGTTGGGGGATAGTGCTTTCCGCAACACTTCCGATCTGCTGGATTTCCTGCTCTTTCTTACTGGCGCTTTGCAGCAAGAGTTTTCTCATGGCGGCTGATGATGTCCTTTCTTTGTTGGTTGCCATAGCTTTATTCTCCTATATGGTTACAGATTAATTCCAATACCTCTTCACAGAAAGCATCACAGGGATGATGGTACGCTTTACTCAGCGTACTTAAATTGCGTTGATAGTCAACCCTTGAATCCTTGATGTAGTTTTGCATCAACTCGAAAGGCAAGGTTTTTTTATTTTTCAAAATTTCTTTGAACTCCAGCACATTCGGAAGAACACGGTTCATAACACCACGCACGGTAGTCTTTTTACCAATCTTTCGACGGCTTTCGATAATCCCTTCATAGATGTTATAGTAAAAGGTCAATGTAGGTCTTAAATCGGTCTGGTTCGGTTCGAAGGGAATGATGATCACGTCAACGAAGTGCAGCGTTTCAACTACACCGTTTTGTTTCAGGTTACCCGGAAAATCGACAAGTATAATGTCGTAATTGTCCTGAAGGAAATCCAGTTGGTTGATGAACTCTGAGGAAGAGATATTGATAACCTCATATTCTTCTTCCTTTTTCATGATTCCGTCCTCGGCTTCGTCCTCACGTAATTTTCCGATAGTGTTCTGCATGTCGTCGATATCCACCACGGCAATGGATAAGCCCCCCTCTTCGTTTGACTGCGAATGAATATAACCTGCAAACAAAGCTGTCAGCGTAGACTTCCCTACCCCGCCCTTGGGATTCTCAAAAGCTACGACTACTCCTGGTAATATTTGTCCCATAATGTACGTTTTTAAGTATGTGCGCAAATATATAAATAATAAATTAAATAATTGCATACTTTTATAATTAATTTATTATACACTTTTTTACTTAATTGTATAAGTAATTACATATATAAATATAAATATAAATATGTACATACTTAATCTTATAATTAAGTATGTATGTTCATACTTTGTAATAATATAATTAGTAATTATGTATTTTGTAACTAATGGCTTTCCGTTCGCCTGTTACAATGTGCGTAGTTACTTTGTAACAAAGTGAGCGGTTAATCTGGATTAAGAAATCAAGACTTTTGTCTGGTTTTGTTTCACAGCTGAGTATTATTGTATATCTTTGCTAATGCAAGGTATGTTTTTGTGGGTACAAAAAACCTTGCGACAGCCGAGCTGCCGACCAATGTTCGTTACACTCACATACTCTGTATATATGAAAGAGAATCGAGATATAAGTATAAAGATCCGCTTGACGGAAGCCGAGAAAGAACAGCTTCTTCAACGTTCAAAGGAAGAGGGAAAATCCCTTTCTTCCTTTATCAGAGAGTCTGCCTTGAAAGGCAGAAGCATATCGAAAACCGATGTGCAAATGATATATGAACTTCGTAAAATAGGAGCCAATATCAACCAGCTTGCCAAACATATCAATACGCTTCCGTCCGATGAAAATATATTGTATTCATTGGATCGGATTAACCAATACCTTTCGGATGTAGAAACCATTAACCGGAAATTGTTATGATAGCCGAGATACAACCTTCTTTCTCATCCCACCTGTCCATGAGCCGGAAAATTGAATACCAGCTTTCCAAGGTCAAGGAAGGAAACGGAAAAGTGCTTTACACCTCCACTGGTGACGAACTGGCCGCCATGCCAGCCTACATGAAACTTATCTCCCAGTTGAATGACCGGGTGAAACTACCTTATGCGGAATTTATTCTGAGCCTCTATCCGGGAGAAAGCCTTTCCGATGAACAGTGGCTTTCTCTTGCCGGGGAATATATCGAGAGGATGGGGTACGGAAAGTCCTGTTATGCCGTTGTCCTAAATACCGACAAGGCACACAGCCATGTGCATGTGCTGCTGACCACAATTGATGAAGAAGGCAAAAGCATTCCTTCCGGAAATAATTACAGCCGTTCCGAAAAGATCTCAAGGGAACTGGAGCAGAAGTACGGTCTGTTGCCTTTGGAAAGGGAAGGAGGCAAGAGAACCACGTTGGGAGAGGCGCAATACCGTAACTATTATTTCGATGCGGCCTTGAAGAAAGCCATGCGTAGTTATAATTACAAGGATAAGGTATCGGCTGTCCTGGAACAATCCGATACATACCGGTCTTTGAATAAACCCTTGCAAGAAATAAAATTGGCCAATGAAGAATGGCGTGTCCTATTGGGGGATGAAAGCTATGACAACCTTTTCGCATTGCTGGAAAAAGGAGGTTTTTTCAACCCCTTGTTCAAGGATGAACTGTTACAACAGCTTGACCGCATCTACTCTTTTTCCGAAAGTACATCCGATTTCCGAAGGAACCTGGAACAAGAAGGATTGTATATGCGTCTGGTCACCAAGAAGGACAAATCCTATTATGTCTATGGCATCAAGGATTCAGGCTTTTACCTGAAGGACGTTTCACTTCCTCAGAAATATCGTTTTGGTAATATTCGTTTTGATGGCCGGGGCATGAGCGCCGATGAACAGAAGCATTATCTCTATGACCATGTGTTTAAGGCATTGAACGCTTCTTTAGGCTATGAGGATTTTAAGAAAAGGTTGGCGGAAGAATCGATCCGTGTGACGGAACATGTAAACAGCAAAGGCGCATACGGGATTTCCTTTTATATGGAAAACGTGGAAAATGCTCATGTCTTTAAAGGTGCGGATCTTTCCCGTAAGCTCACTTATCAGAATATCCAGAAGCATTTCGATGGTGTGGCTGTCGGTCTCTCGCCACATATCGATAGGGTAGGGGAGTTCCGTGAGCGGGTGGATCGTGAGGCTTTCTATATGCAGGGTGGGGGAGTTATGGCCATTCCGGAACTTGACATTACCGGCAGCGGGAAGAAGTCGCAAGAGGATGATCTCATACCGTCCAAAAAGAAACGGAAACGCAAGAGTGGTCCCGATTTCTCATTATGATGAATACTAACTTAATATATTTGCTTTATGAATTATCAGACCGTTTTACAGAATTATCATCCCACTGAACAGGGGGATTTCATGTTGAGATATGAGATAGGTGGCCGGGGATATGTCGTTTACTCACCGGAGAAGGATGCGTTGTCTTGTATTGAATTACATGGCTTTTCCGAGCTTACTCCTTGGCAATTGGCTTTTGTTCTTTCCTTGGATATGCAGCAGATGAAAGAACAGGACGAGCTTTCTCTCTTCGTATGTTGTAAGCGAGAAAAGCTCTTGTCTTATCTTTTCGATGTGGAGGAAAGCGAAACCGTCTTGAAGACAAAGCACGTGTCCGGTTGGCAGGGCTATCTGATGATGGATATCCATAAGCCGGACAGGGTACGGAACGTGTTCCAGTTCCATCCGGAAACGAAAGAAGCCCGTTTGGTCTTTGATAACCGTTTATGTGTCGCTTCCCTTCGTGAGAAAGAAAAAGGAAAGCTCATCCATCTCTGTTGGAGTCCTTCTGTCTTTGCTGCCATCGATAAGGGAGGAGAGCGTACCGCACCGGCTTATCTGTTGGCTTCTGATGCTGCCTTGTTGCATGGGTATGCCATGAAACAGATTGCGGAATGCTTTGCCGGTACACCGGTTGAAGAACGGGTTATCGGTATTCATGTAGGGGATAATGTCTATGAGGCCTTGTCTTTTGTGTGCTATTACGTCCGTAACGTGCAGGATGAATATTTGGTTATTCCTGAGCGGAAAGATGGGATGGTGATTCTTGAAACCCCGAAATGGAATCCGATACGCCAGGCTAACTTCGTGGCTTCACTGAACAAGATGGCGGTTGACCAGGCGAAGAAACGCTATCCGGAAATGGAGGTTCCGAATGAACGGCCATTCACGTGCCTCTCTTTTGCCCGGAAGTCTTTCGTCTATTTCCCGGATCTGAAGGTGTATCAGGAGGTGTTCTTGAAGATGTATTTGGGGTTGGTGAGGTTACAGGAGGTGCATTTGCTGGGGTAAGGAACAATTGCAGTGCTGCTTATAAAATAGTGGCACTACTATTGTTAGAGTACTTCTATCATTCCTTTGGTTACGGCATCGGCCAGTAGTCTTTTTACAATCCTGCCACTGGGAGGATTGGTTATCCCAAGCGTTATCTCAACCCTGTTTGATAGAGGATGATAGTGCAGGTATTGGAGGATTTCATCTTCAATAGTCATGTTATAATTCTTTTATCGGGACAATTTTGCCTGATATTTATGCTTTTGTTTATTGTTCTGTCCCGATAGAGATTATTTTGGATGGACAAAGAAACGCTATCCAGAAATGGAGGTTCCGAATGAACGGCCATTCATGTGCCTTTCTTTTGCTGGAAGTCTTTCGTCTATTTCCCGAGTCTGAAGGTGTATCTGGAGATGTTTTTGAAGATGTATTGGGAATTGGTGAGGTTACAAGAGGCGCATTTGTTGGAATAAGGAAAAGGGTGCATCTAATGCCCAATTTGAAAGGATCACCTGCTACAGATAACTGTAACAGGGATATTATCCTTAAAAAAGTGAGTTAGATACACCATTTTAAAGTGCTTCTGTTATTTCTTTGTTTACGGTGTTGGGGAATAATCTTTTTATTACTCAGTTATAGGGAAAATAGGTCTGATATTTATGTTTGGATTATATACTTTGAGGATAAGTGAAGAAAGATATCTGAAGGTGGATTCTTTTATTTAGAGTTCCTTTTAGAATAAGATTTCGCCAAACAGAAATATATTTAGAATTGTTTCTCATAAACCTCAATGCTGCAACATTGAAGTCCAATCTGTAAGCTTGATATCTTATACATTTATTCTTATTTCCAACTTTTCATATAGCACAACTGCCTTTATCAGAGGCAGATTCTCCTTGCAGAACCATGGAAAATCGATACATCTGAAATCGACATGGCTCTCCTCCAGCAGATTGAGAAAACGGATGTCGTCTATCATCCCTTTTAAGGAAACGAACAGGAGAGGTATCTTTTTTCTTTGGCAAAAAAATAGCGCCTTCTGTAGTTCCGCATATGCGATGGCTTGTTCATCCTTGCTAGTGGAATCATTTCTCTTGTCAAAAAAAGACAACTGGACTTTTAATGAATTATGTTGTTGGAGGTATTCCGCCAGCTGTTGCTGTGCTTCAGGAGAGCTGGCATCTCCATACAGTATTATATCACTATATTGCTTCATATCGGGTATTTGTTCCGGTTGTACGCTCCTTTTTTCCAAAGGCACCCCTGCATATTCTTTCAATAGATGCTGCTTCGTGATCTTTCGGGGTTTCTCAACGGAGTAGAATGCATATCTGAATATAAACTGAGTCCCTTTCTTCTGTACGGATTCCTGTTCCAGGAAAAAAGAATTCAGGCGTATCTTGTTTTCTTGAAGGATATGTTTGGGAATATCTTCCTGATAGATATCGGTCATGTATTGAAGGATGGTCTTTTTCATTAGAAAAATCAATGAAAAGGTTCATTACCAGTATTTATAATAAGTTTTTCCAACCCATTAATTTTTGCGTAATGCTGTTTCTGCGGTTTAGAATCTGAAAACGAAGCTACTTTCGCAAGATCCTGTGTCCGGTATATATACTTACTTACATATGGATAGTGATATTTTATCATTTTACCGGCAAATACATTCCGAATGTTTTCCACATTGAGTACAATCTTGATCTTGTTGATAATAATCAATGCTATAGATTATCATTTCTTTTTCAATATGGATATCAGGTTGCCTAATTGAGGTTCGATAACTTTCTTGTAAACCAACTTCATTCTTTTGTCAGAGGTTTTAACGAAGGATTTTACCATTTATAGTCAAATTGTTCAATGTCTTCTTCTGCAAGTAGATTTCCGGACTGCACCTCGATGAACGTCAATTCAGAGATAGCCCTGACTGCATGTTTAACACCTTTCTTGATTGTAATCGTATCGCCTCTGCTGATAACCGACCTGATATCATCGAGTACCAGTTCTCCCTCGCCGTCGATAAACGTCCAGACTTCATCGCGATGGCGGTGTACCTGATAGCTGATACTCTTACCGGATTTGATTTTCAGTTGCTTGGTAAGTGATTTGTAACCGTCGGAAAACTCGGCGGTATCGACAACTTTGTATTCACCCCAGCGACGTTCTTCGAACATTGGCCGATGTTGTAGGCAGTCAGCGTAAGTTTTGATGTTCTCGCTTTTATCTTTGTCCGAAATTAGGATTCCATCATTTGATGCTGCGATAACTAGATTCCGTGTGCCAATGCACATGATTGGCAGTCCAAGTTCGTTGATGACGTGGGTATTTTCGGATTCTTCATCCATGACAACATTGCCCATGGTGTGTTCCGATAGTTCATCAGTCAACGTATTCCATGTACCAAGGTCTTTCCACTCTCCGGCAAAAGGTACGACGGCTACCGACTGCGCTTTTTCAGCGACTTCGTAGTCAAAACTGATTTTCGGAAATTCCCCATAGCGAGAACGAATTTCTGAAAAAGTGTCGGTTTTGATGTGTCGGGTTACAATATCTGTCATATACCCCAACCGAAAAGCGAATACGCCTCCGTTCCAGAAAGCACCCTCTGAAATAAGTTTCTCGGCAGTTATCATATCTGGCTTTTCCGTAAAGCGTGATACTTGAAATATTCCTTTGTTCTGTACATCATTGACTGGCACTACATATCCGTATTTTGCTGACGGATATGTGGGGTTAATTCCCATCAATACTAGTTCGGCTACATTGTTTTTCACTGCATCCGCTATCCTGCGAATCGTTTCAAAATAACCTGTTTCGGTATAAGGGTCGCAAGGCATGACGATTATAATCTCATCGGTGGAACATTTTCGTTTGTAGGCCAAATACGAGCTTGCGAGAGCGATAGCCGGGAATGTATCGCGACGCTCCGGTTCCGTAACTACAGGAATCTCTTCTCCAAGCTGGTTGATGATGATATCCCGTTGTGACTGGCTTGTTGCCACAGTAATCGAATCACAGATGCCGGTTTCTCGTAATTGCCGTACCACCCGCTGCACCATCGACTCTTTCGAGCCATCGGGCGCAGTCAACAGTTTGATAAATTGTTTTGACCGTGTATTATTGGAAAGCGGCCATAGGCGTTTACCAGAACCGCCGGATAACAGTATGATTTGCATAGATGTTATTTAATTCGATTTTTAATTTGCCGATAGTATTCTTCAAGCATCAATTTCCAAAATTTATTGCGTTCGTAACGTGATGTAATCATTGCCCTTGCATTCTTTGCCATTCTTTTTACCTCATTAGGATTATCCAAAAAATATTTCATGGCTTTATACAATGCGTGTTCGTCTTGTGGTGGAACAATTATTCCATTTTTGTTTTGAACAATTATTTCATTACAACCATTGATATCTGTAACGATTTGTGGTAATTCCAAGGCCCCAGCTTGCATGACAACATTAGGGAAACCTTCACGATAGGAGGGAAAAACAAAAGCCTCACACCCCATTAGATAGGGACGAACATCTTGTTGAAAGCCGACAAACTCAATGTGAGAATTTGTGCTAATCTCTTGTTTTACCCAATCATCAACCGGATAAAGGTTTTCTTCCATAAAGCCGATTAAACGTAATCCTATGTTAGGATAATCTTTCTGTAATCGAATAAAAGAAGCTACTAATTCATTGATTCCTTTCTCATAAAATATACGACCTACAAAACCAAACGTGAAATCGAAAGTTGAAATCTTAATATCTTGTGTAGCATTTCGCGAATAGAATGCCGTATCAATTCCATTTGAACCACCATTACCGATAACAAGCATTTTTTTAGGATTGCCGATCCCCATTGAACAAATAATATCACACATCTTTTGTGAATTGGGATATACATTTGTGGCACAAGCGTAAGTTAACCGTTCCGTAAAACGAAGAATTTGTTTTTTTATGCCCGTAGCCGTCGTCAATGGGAAGCCTGTTACCGTGTGCATACGGATCGGCACACGTGCTATCCATGCTGCTAACATACCCAAAAGACCAGCTTTGGGGGTGTGCGAGTGAACAATAGTCGGCTTCTCTTTGATAAAAAGTTTTACCAATTGGAAAAGAGTTATTAAATCGAAAATCGGATTTATGGCTCTTGACATTTTTACCGGAATACAACGTGCCTGTTGCTTCTGTAATTCCTCCCAACCTTCTCCTTTAGGGGCAACGGCAATGACATCGAAATATGCGGAAAAATAATTCAATTGACCTTGAAGTTGCCGGACTTGAAAATAAGCTGAATTTGTTATTTTGAATAATTTCTTTTTTTTCATTGAAAAGATTTTATTTTTTTTGCAGGAACTCCCCCATAAATAGAGAATGAGTCAACACTTTTATTAACCAAACTATTTGCGCCTATTATACATCTTGTATCAATGTGAACTCCACATAAAATCCTCACTCCACAACCAATCCATACATCATCATGGATAACTACCGTTTTTTTTAGGATTTCATTATATTTAATAGGTAAATTAAAATCAGAATAAGTGTGAGTACTTGTTAGTATTGAACTTGAATGGGCAATAGACACATTATTTCCGATCATCAATCCTCCGCTACATTCAAAATAACACATCGGATGAATACTGATATTATCTCCCAGTTCTAGTTTCTCTATGTTAGATATATATACATTTTCTTTAATTACAACATTATCACCGCATTTTTTTGCTAGATTTTTCACCAATATGTATCTA
This sequence comes from Bacteroides sp. RTP31139st1_H2_RTP31139_211217, assembly GCF_040227615.1. Classification (NCBI taxonomy): domain Bacteria; kingdom Pseudomonadati; phylum Bacteroidota; class Bacteroidia; order Bacteroidales; family Bacteroidaceae; genus Bacteroides; species Bacteroides sp. RTP31139st1_H2_RTP31139_211217. The sequence goes on from NZ_JBCNZM010000031.1 coordinate 22,736, forward strand.
ATCACAATACCAACTTTTCCTCCAATACCTCTTAAACTTACAAATAAAAAATTATTAAGTTTCCTAGGAAGATATGAATCTACTATAACGAATACCTTAATTAATGGTTTAATCCGTTTAAATAAAGTTCTACCGCTTAGATCCGACATGTCTAATATCTATATAATTGTTTTTTTTATCTTTCATATGAAACAAATAGCCAATAGGCATAAAAATAATATAACTAGAAATTCCTATTTGTTTTATTTTATTTTTCATTTTCAATTTAGAGCAAGGAGCAAAACGCCAGTAATTTATATGAGCTTTTATTTTTTTTAAATATGGAATATCTAGTGATGCCATTTCTGAATAAATTCTCATGGCATAATTAGGTGAATTCATTCTGTTTTTGATTGATGAAACAGATAAACCGTCTGATAAATACTCTGCGATGTATATTTTTTCATTAAAAAATAACATAAGGTAATTTTTTCCAATACGGTTTAGAACCAAACTTTCTGCACAAAATTTTTCTCCGGGTATATCGTCAAATAAATAATTTCTCAGGACTGATGTTTTAAAAACAAACGCAACATCCCCTTTTATATTTTTTATAATCCAATAGTTAATCCAAGAATCTTTTAAAATTTTCCATGTAACCTCTTTCCCTATACGAGAACCATCTGGAAAGCATTTCATACCACAAACTCCAGCAAATTTATCATTATTCTTTATATATTGATAATGAAAAACTATTCGTTCTATAGAGTCTTTTGTTAAATAGTCATCACTATCTACAATATAAAATAATTCTCCTTTTGCATGTAATACGCCATTGTTGATTGCTCTATGTTTTCCACCATTCTCTTGTTTGATGAAACGAATTAATATACGATCTTCATTTTGATAAGATTTTATAATTTCATCAATATCATCAGTGCTCCCATCGTCAACAATAATCCATTCAAAATTTTTATAGGTTTGAGACAACAAACTCTGATATAGATTTCCAATTAAATTCTTCCTATTATATACCGGTGTAAATACAGTAACTAAATCTTTCATAAAAATCTTTTTCTATTGTTTTGTATTTTATTTTATCCACATTACATAAGTGAACATATAATAACATAGAATAATCCATTTTATTCGTTCTCCCTGGTTATTTATTAAGTTATCTTTTAGCAAGGGATATATCAATACTATAGGATAAAGAAACCAAGATAGATAAGCAAATCTGTTATTATACGGTACATGAATGGTCAATAGCCAGAACGCATTACTTGCTATATAAGTATTAAATAAACGGATAAACAATTTGTCTTCGTAGCAATATGTATAGATATATTTCACTCCTGCGATAATGGGTATCAAACTATAAATAATGAAGTCCCAGCGAAATCCAATATTAGAGAACATTTGCTCCATGCCTTTATAAGACATATTCAAATATTCAGACATCCTTTTATCCTGTTCAAACCAAGGAATGTTTGTCAACAAAGTGGAGAAAGAATCACGTGCAACAAGCATAAGCAGGAAAAACGTTCCCCATAAGTATAAGTAGTGTTTGGGATTATTTGAAAGTCGGGTCAGCAAGAAACAGCCAATTGGCAACATGACGGATTGATGGAAAAGACATGCTATAATCCAAACAGGAATTCGTTTAATATCGTTGTTTGGAACAAGAAAAGAGAAGATAACTAACGATGTAGCTATTCCGTTACGCAGTCCATTTACTCCGTATCCCCAAAAACTCAAAGAACAAACGAACAACACTAGTGCTACAGCATATTGTTGTTTGAATCGTTTCTTTAAAGCAAAGAAAACAGGCAATATATATAATGAGCAAAGAACAAACCAATACCCTTTTAAATTGACGAGTTGTGAAAGCCAATAGGTAAGATACTCAAAACCAATATCTCTATCTCTTATAGCAACCGTACCATAGAAGGCTTTCTTTTGGAAAGCCATGGCATAAGCTGAAGTATCTCCAAAGTAGTGATAATCGGTCGGTCGGAAAGTTACATGAACATATACAATCAAGAGTAAAGCAAGGCTAAATATCTGGTTGTTGATATAAGGCTGTCTTACTGTTTCTGCCCTGACCGGTTGAATAGCGATGTAAACAACTAATAGCAGCAACAAGTTGTAATATAAGGCTATATATAGACTAATACTCATAAAATGACATCACAAATTTGGTCCACATAATGTTCCCACGTAATTTTAGCTTCTATGCGCCGACGTGCATTACGACCTTCATTTATAGCAAGAGATTTATCGTCGATTAACTTAATGAGTAAATTCTCCAATTCTTCGTGGGCGTCCTGATGTATCAACCAACCGCCATTATTCTCCTCGACAGCATCGGGAATGCCACCTGTACGAGTACCTATAACGGCGGTTCCACAAGCTTGCGCTTCGGCAAAAACAAGCCCGTATCCTTCTACATTCCTATTATCCGCTTCTTCACGTGTACAGAGAATGAATATATGCGAGGCTGAATAGAAATCGCAAAGTTTATTATCATCAATGAAACCTTCAAATGATACAATATCTGACAATCCTAAATCGGTAACCATCCGCTCAAGTGCACTCTTATATTTTCCTTTACCTCCGAGATGCAATCGCACTTGTTGCTTATACTTTGCCGGTAAAGAAGCTATCGTCCGGATAATAAAATCATGTCCTTTAAATTTTTCCAATCGAGAAATAGAACAGAGGTGTAGCAAGCCATCCTTATATTTTTCACAAGTAGGGCGAAAATGAATTGCATCAACCGCTAACGGAATAGCGATTGTTTTAGCATTTGGAGAACAATGTTTTACTAATGTCTCTGTATAATGACTGTTAGCAATCACGCAAGAGGCGTTTCTTAGTATAAAACGTCGATAAGTAGGCCAAATACAGCGTCGGAAAAAACTCTTTCCGGCAAGATATTCGGCTCCATGTGCCAATATATAGGTTTCTCTGTTTGACAATAGAGACAGCATTCCCTCTGGATGATAATTCCCGGTAATTACAATATCACCGGGAACAGTTTTTTTGCGTAAATACTTCAATGTACGCAACTCCAATATTCCTCTTCTTCCATGCAATCTCACCACATTATTATCCTCCTCTGCATCGGTAGAAGTACTTTGGGGACAAATGACTGTAACATTCAGTCCTTTTTTCTCTAAATATTTTTTCAGTTCAAAACAAAGCCTTGCAATACCACCATTACTTGGTGGATAATCATAGGTTACAATAAAAATGTGTTTGTTAGATGTTTGCATAATGAGTATATTTAGGAGTTAGTTTTCCTTTTTTATAACCTTCTTTATAAGTTTTTGCAAAAAGTCTAAACAGTCCGGGATTGCGGTAAGTAAAAGCGTATGATGCAACAAGACGCAACAAATAGATGTAAGCAGTCGGCCTATGATACCATTTGAGATGACGGCTAATCAATAAAGCCCGGTTATGTACTAATGAAGCAATATAGCGATTGATATCCAGAACCCTGCAACCGCCTGTATCAGCAGCCAAGTGCCATACATGAGCATCATAATTAAAAAAAACTTTGTATCCAAGTTCCTTTACTCGTAAACATATTTCGGTTTCTTCATATAGAGCAGCTCCATAATTCAAATATTCATCAACACCACCAACTTCTAAAAATATGTCTTTTTTTATGCTATAATTTCCACCTCCGCCATGATCTACATATTCTTTATGATTAATGTGGAATCCCCGTTCTGGAGTTGCCGTATAGAAATGGAACTTGCCTACATTTTTCGATTTGGGATTATTCTTATATTTTTCTGTAATTCCCCCTGCCACTACTGCGATATCAGGTTGTGACAAGAACTTGTAATGCTCTTTGAGCAGGTTGCAGTCACACTCGATATCATCATCTAGAAATAGGATGTAGGCGTATTGTGTGTGTTGCACACCGAAATTACGAGCTTCAGGTAGCCCTCTAAATTCAGTCACATGATAGTACTTAATCAATGTATCACTATCTTTTGCACGACTATACATAGTACTGTCAATGGCTGCCGATTGGTCTACAATAATTATTTCATACGGCTCCCCAAAATCTTGCTCTATTAAGCAATCAACTGTACTTGCCAGATAATCAGCCCGATTAAGTGTGGGCAAAATAATGCTTATCCCTTTTTGCATAAGGCGTTTATGAATAATATGAATCAAGAGTTAAGAAATTAATCACTTCGTTTAGGAATTATACTCTATCAGAAATTTCACTATAATGAAGCATTTCTATATTTTACGTAGTTGTACTGAAATGTTTGACTTTCTTCAAGATGGCAATACAAAAAAAGCCTTAACTCCCCTTCGTATGAATATGTGATTTTATAAATAAAAAGTCCGTTTAAATTTTCTAATAAAGCAGTTGAGTTAGGATTCTTCTACATGATGTTTGGAGCTATCTCTTATAACTCGATTGTAAAATTCGATGTTTTGTGCCACTATCTCGTTGGTGTTGAATCTAGCAGTTGCATTTAGATAAGCCCTGTCGGCTTGTTCACACCTATAAATGGGATTCGAGATTAGCCGTTGCAAAGCCTCTGCAAATTCATCGATACGTTTCACCCTGCATTTGCAAACACAGTTACTGTCTCCTATAATCTCTTGAAAACAATCGATATCGGAACAAACAATTGCCTTCCGCAGTAACATTGCCTCCAGTAAGACCAAACCGAAAGTTTCTGCATGGCTTGGAAATATGCAAATATCGGCACTGTTAGCGTATGACATAGTCTTGTCATAAGGTAAGCGACCTAAATACGATACACAACCGATCGATTGCTTTGAAAAGAGAGATTTGCATTTTTCCCATGTCGAAGAACCATTCACTACTGCATCCTGTCCGATGAGAATGAGTTTGACATTGTCGTTTTGCTCGCATATCCTGTTGAAAATAAGAGGCAAATCAAGTACCCCCTTTTTCTCAACAATTGTCCCCCAATAAAGTATCGTTATTGTATTTTTGTTCATGTCACTAGATGAAAGAGGGGGCATGTTTATATCCACAGGATTATATATTACACATTTTCTCTTATTCGAAGACAGACTGAATAATTTATCCGTCAGGTCGAGAGCCTGTCGGCTAACTCCTATATAGGCATCAGAATTACGCAAAGCATTATATTCCATAAGCCGTACGTTCCATGGAGTTTTGTTTCCAGACAAATGATCGAAATACACATTTGAACCATGTAATCTTGTAACTACTGGTACAGATAAACTACAAAAAGCCAAAGGTCCCTCCCAGTCGATAGATTCAACGAGGTCGATGCCAATCTTTGCCACTAATAGATTTAACTTTTTATTTAGATACCTTCTATTGATAAAAGAAGAAAATGGAGACTTATGAGGCTGGTTTATAGGTATCACAGATATACCATCGTCCCACACAGTTTCTGTAAACTTATTGCCCCAATACACAACTGATACCTTCACACCAGTCTCACTCTTAACGATAAGATGAGACAAATGTTTGATAAAAATTCCGATTCCGCCACATTTCATACCCAATATCGGATATTCTGTAGTTAAAAACGCTATATGCATCTCTATTGTATTTTTTGGAAAATATCAATGAAAGATTTTGTTTGTTGCGATGCCAAGTAACGGCGGCAATATTCTTTGTTTGCCGTCATTGGAAATTTTTCGCTAAATACTTGTTTGATGACAGTAACACCTTGCTGAGGAGTATCTATAAAAATACCTATGCCTGCTTTTATCAATTCGGTTCGTGCTTCGCTAGTCATGGGCACCATTGCTAATACAGGCACTTGTAATGCGATATAATCGACCATTTTTGCGAAATTAGTCCACCATAAAGCCGTGTGTCCGGGAATAAGTACTGCTGCTTTTGCATTAACTATCAATTCATACAATTTACGCTGCGGTACATGATTGATATATTCCACGTTGTTACAGATTCCCAAATCATTGACAAATTCTTCCGTTTGTTTTTGATTGATATTCTTATTACCCACAATTTTAAGGGTGCAACCCTTGCCTTTTAATTCCTTAGAATTGACAGCTTCGGCAAATATTTTCAAGAAATTATCTTTATATTCATGGAGGTATTCACCCACGAATATTATATAATTCTCTTTTTCTCTATTTTGAAAAGAAGGCAAATAATCATCATCTACTCCAGTTGGAATAAAATATGATTTATTTGAGTATCGTCCCTCATATAAATCATTAAATATATTCAGGTATGCTCCCGACAGACCAGTAATAGCATCAGCGTATTTAAAAGTATCTTGTTCAATTTTCTTTTGCTTGGCAAAAACAGGAAAATAATCAGAATACATTCGCTTAGCGTATGTGGTAGGATCCCTGAAATCAGCAACCCATTTTACTCCGGTTAGATGTTTAAGTCGCATACCGATTCTATTTGAGGTAAAAGGCAGGCAAGTGGTATATATGATAGATATATCATGTTCTTTAATTATTTTTCGTCCCATCCTCACGGCACTTCTTTCCCAGAATCTAAAGCGGTCGGGAACTTGAATCCATCGGTCTAGTATATATTTATAAAACTTACCGAATAAAGATTGCTTGTTAGAGGTGACTGTATCCGTGCTTTTTGACTGTGCACCAATAGTTTTTGCTTTGGCTGTAATGGCTTTGAGTGAAGTATCTTCTCCTCCAAGCAACATTCTAAGGCCGCGCAATGTCGGTTCTATATAATTGGCTTGATAAATAGGCACGTCTTGGACTTCGTCCAACAAATCAGGATCTTCTAAATATAGATAATTACGATTAACCGTCAGTACTATCGGATTCCAACCTGTACGTTTAAGATATTTTACAAGTTTAAATGCCCTAAATACCGCAGCATGAGTCTGTGGCGGAAAAAAAGGAGTAATTATAAGTATGTTTTTATTCATCGTTTTAATTTGTTTAAAATCAATGCTTTTACTTTTTTCTTATTTTCTTTGTCTAATAGCACATAATAGGACAGAACAACCAATATTATTGAAGAACTAAGAGCCACGATAATCACTCTTGTAAAGGACTCAACCAAGATATGTTGTATGAGTAGGATTGCGGTAAAAGAAGGAATACTTATGAAAAGATTCACTACCATCGTTGTGAAGAAAAAACGTATCGGTTTGAAATCTTCAACATAATGATGGAGTGTATATGAGCAAACGATATAAATCAATAATGTGCTCACTATAGGCAATCCAAAAGCCCAAGTCAAGCCGATACCTTTACTAAACAATAACCAAAGTATCGGAATGACTGATAATGATACTGTCCCCGCCATAAATGAATAAAATTTCAAACGTCCGACAGCTTGTATTCCAATATATATAATATTATTATTCAATGATATGAAGCTTGAGACTATCAATAAAATACAGAATTCAATTGTATATGGAGGAACTTCCACGAGCCATAAATTCATTACATAATGTATTTCAGAGATAAAAGGAATAGCAACCAACAGATATAACACATTTGCCAAACAAGTAGTTTGCTTTAGTAATTGTATCATGGCATTGAAATCGGTCAATGCGTATTGCTTTATAATTTGCGGCCTCGAAGCCATTACCAAATTGGTTGATACTTGTTCAATCATCAGTTGCACAGTTGTTGCCAATCCGGCTGCGGCATTAACAGCTGTACTGCCAAATATATTAAGCAACATATTTGTTCCCTGTTGACGAGTAGTAAAGCAAATATTGGAATAAAGATTCCATCCTGAAAAGCTAAACAGAGAACGGCCGATAACCTTATTCCATTCCCAATTAATCCGGCATTCGTCATAATGCCTAATGCAATAAATGCGATATGTCATTGCAATCAAGAATGAAGATAAGAGCATAAGTCCTCCATATAAAATGAGCTTATCACATACTGTAATAAGTAGAAGTGTAGCGATCAGCAACTTCAACAGTGATCCAACAATTTCCACAATAGCATACACGTCCATTTTTTCGTGCGAAATAAGAGTCGCATTGTATGGAACTTGAGTGATGCTGACCATTGAGGAAATTATTGAAAATTGATACACCCAAACAGCTGCACTCATTCTCTCATCTGGAATGTTCAATTTTTCGAATAACAGCCAAAGTCCGACCGTTTCAGCCAAAAACAAGACTATAATTGCAATTCCTATATGTAATATAAAGGCTGTATTGAATGTTTGTTGGAGTTGTCGAGGGTCATTTTTGGCAAGTTCGACTGTAAGAAAGCGTGAAGTCGCTCCACTCATCGTTACATTCAAAAAGCTAAATAGGACAACAATACCGCCGACAAGTCCATAAATGCCATAATCATCTACACCAAGTGCATTTAACACGATCCGTGATGTATATAGTGATACAATCATGGACAGCAACATACGTGCATAAAGTGCCACTGTATTCTTGAATATTTTTTTATTATTTACGGACGATGTCTTATTCATAGCAAGCTTATGATCTTCCTAATACAGACGGAATGTATCTTTTTATTAAGGTTGTCGCAAAATAGCATATTGCAACAATGAGTGCAAATTCCAATATGGTCCAACTGTAGTTTACAAGATGTAACTTATTGCGCACGATCCAGAATGTATCTACAAATAATATATGTAGCCCCAATAATGCCAAACTGTTAATTCCACACCAAATCAATATTTTATCCAATGGAATAAGTTTCAGCTTTCTCGAATTAAAATATGAATTGATAAACCAATAAAAATTCATAATAAAAACCATTGAAAGCAACAATAGATGCAATGGAAAATTGTTTGATTTTAAGTCAACGTAAGAGGGAAATAGAACGATGAAAACAATGGCGATAATAAGCAAGAATAATGAGTATATCGGTGAAACCTTCATGCCGTACCATTTGTTCCGCATGAAGCAAAAACCAAGATGGTAATAAATCAAGGTAGACATTGTTGTGTCAATAAAATATGGCAAATCAATGTTATTAGCATTTAACCAATATCCTACTCCATATAATAATATACATAATGCGCTGATTGTTAATGCTTTATTGTAGGGGTGATTTTATGTATCAATAAATAAACGAATGAAACCTCGAACAAACAAATTAAAAACCAAATTACATGAAATAAAATAAAAGAGTTTTCATCACCGAGAAAACCATCAAACATACTCGTTACAGGGAGCGAGATCGCTTTTGCCCAATTATGAGTTTCGTTAAGTTTCAAAACGAACAAATATGCGAACAACAAAAAGGCAAAAAAGGCCCAAGGAATCAGTAATTGTCTGGTCTTTTTTGCAAAAAACTCTCTCAAACTGATTGGACGAAAGAAACAGCCTGACACAAAAAAGAAAAGGGGCATGTGAAAACTGTAAATAACGGTTTTCAACATGTAAGGGATTTGTATATGACCAAGGATGACCAATAAAATTCCTCCCCCTTTCAATATGTCAAAGGAGACAATCCGATTAGAGTCTACCATCTACAACGTTTTTTTCAAAGATAGCTTTAACATCGAATATGACGTGTTGAGCATTTAGTAACGTTTTTACATCAAAGCCTATAAACTGTTCGTGTGCTACAGCTATAATTGCCGCATCGAATTTCTTATCCAAAGGATGTTGGTTCGTTACCGAGATTCCATATTCTCGCATAACTATATCAGGATTGGCCCAAGGATCATATACGGTGATATGTACGTTATACTCTCGCAAAGCATTGTAAATATCTATAACCTTTGTGTTCCGCACATCAGGACAGTTTTCTTTAAAAGTAAACCCTAATATGAGGATATGAGAGTTGAGCACCTGTATTCCTTTCTTCAGCATCAATTTCGCAACTTGGTTGGCCACATATTCCCCCATACCGTCGTTCATTCGGCGACCGGCTAAGATTATCTCAGGATTATAACCGTGACGTTGTGCACATTGAGCCAAATAATACGGATCAACTCCAATGCAATGGCCTCCAACCAGCCCAGGCTTAAATGGCAGGAAATTCCATTTGGTAGAAGCTGCTTCCAGTACATCCTGTGTATCAATGCCCATTTTAGTAAATATCTTGGATAGCTCATTCACAAATGCGATATTGATATCACGCTGTGAGTTTTCTATTACTTTGGCTGCTTCCGCTACTTTCATCGTAGGAGCGAGATGTGTACCGGCGGTAATTACAGAAGCATATACCTCATTTACTTTCTTACCTATTTCAGGCGTAGAACCGGAAGTAACCTTTTTGATTTTTTCTACTGTATGAAGTTTATCTCCCGGATTTATACGTTCAGGGCTATAGCCAGCAAAGAAATCTTCATTAAATTTCAATCCGGACACTTTTTCCACAACCGGGATACATTCGTCTTCTGTAACACCTGGATAAACAGTAGATTCATACACCACAATATCCCCTTTGGAGATTACCTTACCAACAGTTGTGCTGGCACCGTAAAGCGGAGTCAAATCCGGATTGTTGTTTTTGTCTACCGGAGTGGGAACGGCAACTACATAAAAATTGTAATCACGGATTTCCTCTATATTGGCAGTACACTTAAAACCATTGGCAAGGGCAGATTGGAGTAGTTCATCTGACACTTCGAGTGTCGCATCATGACCTGCCATCAAAGCAGTCACACGAGCTTGGTTCATGTCAAAACCTATCGTTTTATACTTTGTCGAGAAAAGACGAGCCAAAGGGAGCCCTACGTAACCAAGACCAATTACGCAAATTTTAGTTTCATTCATAATTTCATCTGTTATTATTACTTTAAATATTCTTCCAATACCATTTGACAGCCTCTTTCAAACCGTCACGCATACTGTATTGAGGATTGTAACCTAAAAGGGATTTTGCTTTATCAATACATGCCAAGGAATGGGGAATATCCCCCAAGCGGTTGGGACCATGAATTATTTTCACGTTGGCAATTTCGGGGTCAAATTCACTCAAAAATTCTTTCAAGTAACCGACCAACTGGTTTAATGTGGTGCGTTCTCCGAAAGCAGTATTGTATACTTGGTTGGTTGCATTCGGATTTGTCGTGGTCATAGCCAGCATGTTCATTTGAATCACATTGTCTATATAAGTAAAATCGCGGCTATATTCACCATCTCCGTTAATGACAGGACTCTCATGAGCCATGAATTTCTTAACGAACAAAGGAATCACCGCAGCATATGCCCCGAATGGATCTTGACGACGACCGAAAACATTGAAATATCGTAAGCCGATACATTCCATTCCATAGGTTTTGGCAAACACATCGGCGTAAAGCTCGTTTACATACTTTGTTATGGCATAAGGCGAAAGCGGTTTACCAATCACATCTTCTACTTTGGGAAGAGACTGACTGTCTCCATATGTAGAAGAACTTGCTGCATATATAAAACGCTTTACATTGGCATCGCGAGCGGCTGTCAGCATATTTAAGAATCCCGATATATTAGTTTCATTTGTAGTTATAGGATCTTTGATAGAACGTGGAACTGAGCCTAATGCTCCTTCATGCATAACGTAATCTACATTTTCTACAGCTTTCTTACAATCGTTCAGATTCCGTATATCTCCTACGATAAGTTTAAACTTATTCGGATATCGTTGTAGAAATGGAAAAATGTTTTCAGGTTTACCTGTGGAAAAATTATCCAAACAGATTACATCATAGTCGTGAGCCAATAAATACTCACATAAATTGGAGCCGATGAATCCCGCTCCACCAGTAACTAAAACTTTTGTTAATGACATATGGATTGTTGTTTTATGTTGAAGTTGCAAGCCTATTGCTTGATAGGGGTGTAATGATTTATTTTAAGACTGGTTTGGATAAAAGAGAGATTGTGTGTATCTGCTCCAAGTCGATTGTTACAATTTCCATTGAATTCCAGCCTGTTGGATTTTTTTGTATGTATTTTATGCAAATCCACCTAGAGAGAAAAAGTTAAACAGAATCTACAGGTCTTAATAACCGATAATTATAATCTATTTAAACTATAACAGTCTGACTATCAATTAAACAGTTTTGTATATTTTTTGTAATACTCGTACAAATGAACTTTTGAAATATATTGTAATTGTGAATGTCCGTTCCTATATGAGTAATAGCCTTTTCTTTTAATAGCAGCATGGCTTTTTTCTTAATCCGGTTGCCATACATACCCGCTATTGACGGAAGATTGAACTGAAACTTCACTCCCATGTCTTTTAATTGTTGATAATCCGACTCACCCATATAAACATACCGTTCCGGATGGGCAAGAATGGGATAATAGCCTTTAGCCTTGATGCGGAGCAGAATGTTGTTCAATCCCATCGGAGGGTTAAAGTAGGAGGTTTCCACCAGTAGATGGTCACCGCTTTCACCCAAGGGCAGCAGATCGTTCTTTTCCAACCGTTCCTCGAAGAGGTTGTCAAGCATGTTCTCTGAGGCCAGATGCAGTTTTATCGGACCGCTATAGGTGGCTTGAAGTTCAGCGTAACGCTCCCGGAGGTGCAGTGTGGTGTTGGGCATATCTTCCATGATATGCGGTGTAAGCCATACGGATTTTATGCCCAACTCTTCATACAGGCGCAGTATTTCCAATGCTTCTTCCATCGTCTGCACACCGTCGTCCACACCCGGCAGAATGTGCGAGTGACAGTCGGTAAAATTCTTGAATATACCGCTATCTTTCAGCGATATACGTTTCCTGAATGGCCACACAATGATACGAGTATTTTTATATAAAACATTTTATTTTTTTTAATTAATAATCATCCATTTATCCCCACCCTGTTTTCCGTCGGAACCTTAGTGGTATCCTGAGCCGTAACCGTAGTGATAACCATATCGATAGCCATAACGGTATCCATAGCGACCGCCACTTCCCTCGGTCCCGTTCAAGATCAGGGACATGTTCTTGTATTTTTTCTCCTCGTAGATTTTCTCCAATTCAGCAAGCATACTCCGTTCAAGTAATCCTGCACGAACTACGAAAACGGTACGGTCGGCCAGTTTCTCAATAATTTGCGTGTCGGCCACCAGTTCAACGGGCGGACAGTCGATCAGCACATAGTCATATTGCTCCCTTACAGTATCGATTGTCTGCTTTAACCGCTCGTCGAACAATAATTCCGTTGGGTTAGGAGGAATCGTTCCCACGGGTAGTATATCCATAGATTTATGTTTCGGATCGGGTACGATGATCTCATCCAGATTATCGATACGACCTCCCAGATAGTCGCTCAATCCCTTGTCAGGAGAGTCGATATAGGATGATGCAGAGGCGTGGCGCAGGTCTCCGTCGATTACCAGCACTTTTTTTCCTTTGATGGCAAGGCTCACGGCGATGTTCATGGTCAGAAACGATTTGCCGCTGCCCGGATTGAATGAGGTCATGATGATGACATTCGAAGTCTTGTCCTTGCCGGTCATAAATTCCAGGTTGGTACGCAATACGCGGAATGCCTCGTTGATGATGTCACGGTTGCCCTCCTTGACGATAACGGCCTTGACTTCCTGCGGTTTCTTTCCTAATATCCCTTTTTTCTTTCTTGTGAACAGCGGAATTTCACCGATGAACGGTATAGTCAGGTTTTCCAGGTCTTTCCTTCCCCGTACACGGGTATTCATATTCTCGCGCATGAAGATAATGACTATCGGAATGAGCAGCCCCAGAGCGAATGCGACCATAAAGATATTTTTATGCACAGGGGATGTCGGCAACATGCTGCCGTGTGGCGGGGTAACAATGCGGGTATTATAAGCCGTGAACGCCTGTGAGAGTTCGTTCTCTTCACGCTTTTGCAACAGGAATAGGTAAAGAGCTTCCTTTACCTTCTGTTGGCGCTCCACCGAAAGCAGGTACTTGGCCTGTGTTGGGTTGGCCGCTATACGTGATGTCGTCTGTTGCTCCGTCTGCCGCAAACTTTTTATCTGCGAATTCAAGGTCACTATCTGATTGTCGATAGATCTGATTATCGCCCCACGCATGGATGCCAGAGCCTGATCCATATCCACGACCAGCGGATTTTCCGTGCTGCTGTTCGCAACCAGACTGTTGCGCTGCAACAGTTGCTTGTTGTATTCGGCAATCTGCGATTCAATATTGGCGCTTTCAATGCCGGAGTTGGCCGGAAGCAGTTGGGTACGGTTGGCATCGTTGGCTAAATAGTTCCGGATGTAACGGGTCATATAAAGCTGGTTGTTCAGGGACAGGATCTGCGCGTTGGCCGCACTGCTTTGAGCCATATACATACTCGATGCCGCCTGCACGTCGGGCAACAGATGTTCTGACTTGTAAGAGGAGATATCCTCGTCCACATTTCCCAGTTCCCGTTCGATTACGCCCAGACGCTCGTTGATGAACATTGAGGTGCTGACAGCGATCTGGTTTTTGTCCTTCACCCAATTCTCGTTATAAACGGAAATCAACATGCTCAATACATCTTCTGCCCGCTGTGTGGAGTTATCCTTGAATGACAAGTCTATGACTGACGCTTTCTCGCTGTTCAATGAAACGGACAGATTGGACGAGCAGGAGTTGACGGCGTTATACAGACTGGATTTGCCTACATATAATGTATATGCCTCGCCTTTCACGTAATTGGGTGTTGTATGGATAATGATTTTTCCCAATGGCGTAGTGATGGAGTCGAGCAAGCTTCCCTTTACGTCCTTTTCTTCAAGATCTGTCCCGTTACGTATAAAGTCGGATAGGTATAACGTACCGTCCGGCTGTATTTCCAACGTAAAACCGGCTGATTCATTCTCAGGCAAGTCATTTATCGTTACATCCACCGGTAATGTCAGTCCATAGGCTACCTGACGGTGGAATTTTCCCCGAACGAAGTAATTCATATCCAGACGCAACCGTTTAACCACTTCGGTCATTAAAGACGGTGATCGAAAGGTGATGAGTTCGTTATTCACATTTGTACCGGATTGAAACAGCCCGAACTCCGAGAAGGATTCCAAATCCGAGGAGACCGACTTGCCTTTGGAATCCTCTTTGATCAATACCGAAGCGGTACGTGTATATACGGCAGGAGTGCGTAACAGATAGGCAGTAGCGGCACCGATCGTTACCGCTAAAGACAAGACGAACCACTTCCATCTTGCGAGGCACAGGTATAACAGGTCCTGTATTCGCAGGAAATCATCCTGCTGCCCCGGTTTTATATTCTTTTGATTTACGGTCATCATATCTGATTCTATATTATTTTACAATCAACACGGTAATGGTCGTCAGCAACGAGGCCAATGACATCCAGAAAGAGGCTGAGCGGACGTTATTGCCGTTGACGGTCGCCTGCCGTGCTTTCATTGAGTTGGGTTCCACATAAACGATATCGTTCTGCTGCAAATAATACACAGGAGAGGCATAAAGGTCATATCCCGAATTCAGGTTGACCTGATACAGGGTTTTTTTCCCGTTTTCCTCCCGTTGTACCAGCACGTTTTCCCGTTTCCCATAGACGGTAAGGTCCCCGGCCATGCTTAAGGCCTCCAAAAGTGTCAGCTTGTCCTTTTCGATATTGAAACGTCCGGGGGTGGCAACCTCGCCCAACACTGAAACGGTCAGGTTCATAAACTCCACTGTAACAACGGGGTCTTTCACGAGATTCTTTGAAACCAATTCCTCTTTTATATACGAGGCGATCTCCGCGCGTGTCATTCCTGCCACATGGATATGTCCCAGCACAGGAAAATCAATATCCCCATCCTTATTTATTGTATATCCTGATATTCCCTGACTATTGGATGTACCTGATGTCGTACCAATCTGTCGGGATATGATCGGAAGGTTGAAAAGGTTCATTAATAAGGGGTCTTTGCTGTTGACCTGTATGGAAATCTTGTCTTCTGGACGTATCCGGATTTCCAGCGGGTTCAAGACTTGCTCTGCGGTACCCCGTTTCAGGTCCGTGAAATAAGCGACTTTCGGTGTGGCACATGATCCCAATAGAAAGGCCACGGTTAATAAGGATAAAATGTATCTGATTTTCATATTTATTGATTTTTATTTGTTGGTTTTCTGTTCCGATTGAAGTTGTGCGATAGATTTTGTCAGCCTGATGTTGGCGAGAGTCCATATCAATATATCACCCAAAACGATCCAGTTCACATTGAGATAAAGGGACAGAAGAATATTGAGCAGTATGAATATAGTTGACACGGAAACAATGATGATCATGGTATTGCGCTGCTTTATTCCGAGAGCAAGCAGCTTATGGTGGATATGGTTCTTGTCCGGCAGGAACGGGTTCTTTCCGTTGCGTACCCGATGCAGGTAAACCCTGACCACGTCACAGCATGGAACCAGCAAGGGTGAGAAGGCCAGCACCATCGGATGTACATTTCCTGTATTATCGTCTAGTCCGCACATGGTCAGTTTGAGACTGAGGAAACAGAGCATCATGCCGATGGTCAAACTGCCTGTGTCGCCCATGAAGATCTTCCTTCCGTGTTTGGCGTTCCCGAAAACATTGTAATAGAAGAATGGTACCAACACTCCCAATGTGGCAAACGCCAGCATGGCATAAACATACTGATGGAGCATAAAGAAAGTCAGTCCATAAAATAGGCAGGCGATACTGCATAGCCCGGAAGCCAGCCCGTCAATGCCGTCAATCAGGTTGATGGCATTGATGATGAAGACCACGATCAGGATGGTCAGGGGATATCCTAACCATAACGGCACCGCATGGATGCCCAGAACACCGTATAGGTTGTTGATATATACCCCACCGGCAATAAGCATCACGCCGCACAGAATCTGGATGACAAACTTGGCACGATAACGGATACCGATCAGGTCATCGGCCATGCCAACCAGATATAGTACCATGATGGAGCAGAAAGCAAAAGCCAAAGAGCACACGTCGTTCCCGATTTCGGACAATATCTCCGAATGTCCCAGCACCATATTGATTCCTAGCAACAGGGCTATGGTGAAAAACACTACCGGCTTGAATGCGATACCACCCAATCGGGGCACCGCACAATGATGTACCTTCCGCTCATCGGGAAAGTCGAACAATTTCTTACGGAAAGCGATTAGCAGAATCTGGGGAATGACGATACCCGCACAGAGAACACAAAGCAAAAATGCCAGTGAACAATTTACAATCCAAAAATACATATATTCAAATATTATTTTATTTGTGTAAGGCCACGAGGAAGGGGAACTTCATCATCTCCTTTTTGTGTCATCTCTCAAAATTTGTCACAATCGGAATCATTGATGACTTCAATCAAATCGGGATGAACTTCTACCGATATACCCATAATCCCTTCAAGCATCACAACCACCCGGCGGCGACGTTTTCCTTTCACCCGCATGAATACGCCCTTTACTCCATTGAACTTGCCACCGTAAATACATATGTGGGTACCTTTCCGTATGTCAATCTCTTCCGGTTTATAATAAATAGTGTTTTCTTCATACTGCGAGGCAATCTTGATAAAGCTCTCCATTTGCTTATCCGGCACCACGATATATTTCAGTCCCGTGCTTTTCTCCCACATCATGAATTGTAAGAAATTATATTTTTTTTTGAAATCCGTGATCTGTTTTCGGGAAGCATGCACGAAGACGAGATTCGGGATGACTGGTACAAGCCTTTTGGATTTCACTCCGTGATAGACCCTTACGGCATAGTGTTTCGGTATGAAATACTCTAGACCATCCTTGCCTTTGAGCATCTCTTCCGCCTTTTTCTCGTTTTTATAAGCGCTCATGGCGAACCATTGGATTCTAGTTAGATCTTCCCTTGTGGTTATGGGAGTACTCATTCGTCGTGTGTTTTTTAGTTATTACGGCAGGTCAAGATATACCCATAGTTCATCCCAACTTATGTATTGGTCTGTATTATAGTAATTTATGTCTTTTTTGGCTGTCATATCAACCATTCATGCCGTCTTTTATCTTGCCGCATTCCTATTTTTCTCCATAAGAGAAAT
>NZ_JBCNZM010000032.1:0-22346 GCF_040227615.1 Bacteroides sp. RTP31139st1_H2_RTP31139_211217
ACGAGGTACGATTAGAGTTTCTCTTGATACGGACTACGTTTAAAGGAGTAATTTCAATCGTAAAT
The DNA here is from genome assembly GCF_040227615.1 of Bacteroides sp. RTP31139st1_H2_RTP31139_211217. NCBI lineage: Bacteria > Pseudomonadati > Bacteroidota > Bacteroidia > Bacteroidales > Bacteroidaceae > Bacteroides > Bacteroides sp. RTP31139st1_H2_RTP31139_211217. The sequence goes on from NZ_JBCNZM010000032.1 coordinate 66, forward strand.
CGTACATCGTCTAATCGTACATCACAACGTGTTTATGGAAAAGAAAATATCAATTTCACAAATAAAGGAGGTTGCCCAAGAAGCCTACAATGAGGTGAAGGGCAGCACAGGAGGCAAGAATGCGGATTATATTCCCTACCTTGCCAACATAGACTCCAAACTATTCGGACTCAGCATCTGCCTGATGAACGGGCAGACCATCAATATAGGTGACACAGACTATCGTTTCGGTATAGAGTCCGTCTCGAAGGTACACACGGCCATCCTTATCCTGCGCCAATACGGTGCACAGAAAGTGCTGGACATGATAGGTGCCGATGCCACGGGACTACCATTCAACTCCATCATCGCCATTTTGCTGGAAAACGACCACCCTTCCACTCCATTGGTAAATGCCGGTGCCATTTCCGCTTGTTCCATGGTGCAGCCAGTGGGAAACTCCGACAAAAAATGGGATGCCATTGTACAGAATGTCACTGAGCTGTGCGGCTCTGCCCCACAACTCATCGACGAACTGTACAAATCGGAAACGGCTACCAACTTCAACAACCGCTCCATTGCCTGGCTGCTGAAAAACTACAACCGCATCTACGATAATCCGGACATGGCTCTCGACCTCTATACTCGCCAGTGTTCTCTCGGCATCACGGCCCAGCAACTGGGCATTGCCGCAGGAACCATCGCCAATAACGGTGTGAACCCCGTCACCAAACAAACGGTGTTCGAAGCCAGCTTGGCACCGAAAATCACGTCGATGATTTCTACCGTAGGCTTCTACGAGCATTCGGGCGACTGGATGTACACCGCCGGCATACCGGCCAAAAGCGGTGTAGGCGGTGGTGTAATGGCCGTATTGCCCGGTGTCATGGGAGTATCGGCCTTCGCTCCTCCCCTAGACGAAGCGGGAAACTCCGTAAAGGCCCAATCGGCAATCAAGTTCATCATGAACAAGCTCGGCCTGGGTGTGTTCAACGGTGATAACGTAACGATTACAGAATAAGTTTCTCTTTTTAGTTATGAGTTATAGGTTATGAGTTATTTGTTGGTAGGCACCGTAATCAGCAAATGACTTATAACTCATAACTTATGACTTTATAATGGACTTCATCATGAAAATGGCTCTATCAGAATTTGTATTGCGGGAAAAAGGTATCTATGGCATACTGCATGTCATTATATTGATACTGTCGCTATTTTTAGTTATCAGCATCTCTGTCGACACGTTCAAGGGGATCCCCTTTTACGAACAGTCGGTCTACATGAAAGTACAGTTGTGGATATGCGCCCTGTTCCTGGCAGATTTTGTATTGGAATGGTTCCTGGCAGAGAAGAAGGGTCACTACGTGGCCACGCATTTCATTTTCCTGCTGGTAGCTATACCCTATCAAAACATCATTGCCTATATGGGATGGACTTTCTCACCCGAGATAACCTATATGCTGCGTTTCATCCCATTGGTGCGGGGTGGTTACGCCATGGCTATCGTGGTGGGTTGGCTGACGTACAACCGCGCATCGGGACTGTTCGTTTCCTACCTTACCATGTTGCTGGCCACTGTCTATTTTTCCAGTCTGGCCTTTTATGTCATGGAGCATGGTCCCAATCCTTTAGTCAAAGGATATGGAGACGCCTTATGGTGGGCATTTATGGACGTGACGACGGTGGGTTCCAATATCATAGCAGTCACTCCCACCGGACGGGTACTGTCCGTACTGCTGGCTGCGCTGGGCATGATGATGTTCCCTATCTTTACAGTGTATGTAACGAGCCTGGTCGAACGGCGCAATAAGGAAAAAGAAGAGTTCTACAAGAAAGTTGCACAGAAGCCCGCGCCCAAAGCCGACGCTTCCTGAATAGTTAAAACCTGAACTTTCACTTATCCGTTGGGAACAACTCTCCCCAAGTGTTGTTATAGACGCTGATTTTGAATATATTTTTCATCTAAAACCTTAACTTATGGCAAATATTAAACAAACAGTGAAGCTGGGTGTATTTACCCTGGCAATCATGAATGTGACGGCAGTAGTATCCCTACGTGGACTTCCTGCCGAGGCCGTGTACGGAATGAGTTCGGCCTTCTACTACTTATTTGCAGCCATTGTTTTTCTGATTCCGACGTCACTTGTCGCCGCGGAACTGGCTGCCATGTTTCAAGACAAGCAAGGCGGTGTGTTCCGCTGGGTGGGCGAAGCCTACGGAAAAAAACTGGGCTTCCTTGCCATCTGGGTACAATGGATTGAAAGTACAATCTGGTATCCTACCGTATTGACATTCGGTGCCGTATCCATTGCTTTCATCGGCATGAACGACGTACACGACATGTCACTGGCCAACAACAAGTATTACTCACTCGTTGTTGTCCTCATCATCTACTGGCTAGCTACGTTCATTTCCATGAAGGGCATGAGCTGGGTAGGTAAAGTGGCAATGGTCGGCGGCCTGGTCGGGACTATTATCCCTGCCGCACTGCTGATTATCCTGGGTATTATCTACCTTGCCACCGGCGGACACTCCAACCTGGATTTCCACAGCAGCTTCTTCCCCGACTTGACGAACTTCGACAACGTGGTGCTTGCTGCCAGTATCTTCCTCTTCTATGCCGGTATGGAAATGGGCGGTATCCACGTAAAAGACGTGAACAATCCCTCCAAGAATTATCCGAAGGCAGTGTTCATCGGTGCGGCCATTACGGTTATCATCTTCGTGCTCGGTACTTTCTCACTGGGCATCATCATCCCGGCCAAAGACATCAGTCTGACACAGAGTCTGCTTGTAGGCTTCGATAACTATTTCCATTACATCCGCGCCTCCTGGCTGTCACCCATCATCGCCATTGCTCTGGCATTCGGGGTGCTGGCAGGTGTATTGACATGGGTTGCCGGTCCGTCCAAAGGTATCTTTGCCGTAGGAAAAGCAGGCTACATGCCTCCGTTCTTCCAGAAGACAAACAAACTAGGTGTACAGAAGAACATCCTTTATGTACAAGGCGGTGCAGTAACCGTACTGAGCCTTCTGTTCGTAGTCATGCCTTCCGTACAGAGTTTCTACCAGATTCTGTCACAGTTGACCGTAGTCCTCTATCTTATCATGTATATGCTGATGTTCTCCGGAGCCATCGTGCTGCGTTATAAGATGAAGAAGCTGAACCGTCCGTTCCGTATCGGCAAGAATGGCAACGGATTGATGTGGCTCATCGGTGGACTTGGTTTCTGCGGGTCATTGCTGGCATTCGTACTGAGCTTTATCCCACCCAGCCAGATTTCAACAGGCAGCAACACAGTATGGTTCTCCGTGCTCATCATCGGTGCGCTGATTGTAGTCATTGCCCCATTCATTATTTATGCTTCCAAGAAACCGTCCTGGGTTGACCCGAACAGTAGCTTTGAACCGTTCCATTGGGAAGAGCAACCTGCTGTGCAGACAGCCGGTAAAAGTGCAACAAATATGGCTACCGGTAGCGCCACTGCCAGCAGCAATGGCACAAGTAATTCCGCCACAAGTGGAAATACGGCAAAAGACACAACCAATATCCCCAAAGGATAAAAGGTTATAAGTTGAAACTAAAAAAGGAATATCCCCGAAATCACCGGGAATATTCCTTTTTTATTGTTATATGATACCAGAAGAGGGAATATTCAGAAATCCAATTCCTGCATTCTCTCCCACGCCCTTCTGCTCTCCTCCACCAACTCTTGCATGACCGACGCCACAGACTGCACTCCCTTTCCATGCAGCAAGGCAGATACCTGCCCTATTTCCAGTTCCCCTTCTTCCAAGTCACCTTCAAAAATACCACGTTTGGCACGGCCACGCCCTAAAAGGATACGAAGTTCTTCCTCTGAAGCTCCCACAGCCTCAGCAGCCTCTACGGCGCTGCGAAAGTTATTGCGCACCAGACGCACCGGAGCCAATTTCTTCAAAAGCAGACGGGTATCCCCTTCTTCCAAATGCAAGCAGTAATCCTTAAATACCTCGTTTGCAGAACTCTCTGCCGTCAAGGCAAAGCGTGTACCAATCTGCACACCTTCCGCACCCAGCACCCGGGCAGCCAGCATGGCCTCACCCGTTGCAATGCCACCGGCGGCAATCAGCGGAAGTGTAGTAACTGCACGTACAGCTGGTATCAGGCACAGGGTGGTAGTCTCCTCCCTCCCATTGTGCCCACCGGCTTCGAAGCCTTCGGCAACTATTGCATCAACACCCGCCTCTTCTGCCTTCACGGCAAAACGCGAGGACGAAACAACATGCACCACCGTGATGCCACGCTCGTGCAACCAACCAGTCCATTTCTTCGGGCTGCCGGCAGATGTAAATACAATCTTCACTCCCTCGTCGGCCACAATCTGCATTATCTCTTCTATCTGGGGATACATCAAGGGAATATTCACACCAAAAGCATGATGCGTAGCCTCACGGCATTTCCTGATATGCTCCCGCAACGTTTCGGGATGCATCGAACCTGCGCCGAGCAAGCCCAGCCCTCCCGCATTGCTTACAGCAGCAGCAAGTCTCCAGCCGCTACACCACACCATACCACCTTGAATTATCGGATATCTTATTCCAAATAGAGAAGTCACTCTGTTCATTATTACTTTTTTTAAAGGTTTACTAATGAAAACAAGAAGAGGAGAAAGAAAGTTCAAAATTTGACAAAAAGTGATAAATTACTGTTGTTCCAAAACAGTTATCGAATCTCCATACGCCTTCAATACTTCCAGCGTACGGGCACGGCGCTTGCGGCCTTTGAAATTCCAAAACTCACGGGTAAAAGGTGTCATCAGGTCTAAACCGGAAATTCCACCGCCACTGGCACCCTGCCAACCGCCCACAGCCATATTATTGGCCCGCTCCGTCACCCGGTAACGCAAACCGGTTGCTTCAATCTGCTCCACAGTCTCACGCGGACCGGCATCAAACGGATGTTTAGCCCAGTTCGTAGGAATCATCAGAATCTTAAGCGCATAGAATTCATCTCCTCGCCAAGTATCCTTGTCTACCTTGATTTTTTTCTGATAAATGGGGTCCCAATTATATTTGGTATTGGCTGTATAAGGACGTAAGGTAAGCACCACTTTTTTCTCGGGCGCTTTCGGCATGACGGGCAATGAATTATCAAAATCCATCCACGACTTGTCCATCACCGCTTTCGGAGTACCCAGAGAATTGTTCATTTCCAATTCCTGCAATACCTCCGGATTCAGTTTTACCTCCCCCTCGCCCTTCAGCAACCGGTTCAGCCTCAACGAGTCCTGAGGGGTCCAGTTTTGGGCATAGCAAGGGAAGGCTACTGCACAGAGCAGCCCCATTACAAGTATAAATCTCTTCACCTGACAGTTTGATTACTTAATACCTAATCCTTAATCCCTAAAAACAGGTCACCACCACATATATCCGCTGCCACAAAGCGGTTCGTCATAGCAGGGATCAATCGTCCACATAGTCCGTGGATACTTACGGGTTTCCCACCAGCGGCGGTAGCGCGAAGCGGCATCCAGCACCTCTTCGTCCGAAAGGAAATAGATACCTTCATAATTCTCCGCATCCGTATGTACCATCTTGCATCCCATCGAAGCATTGTTCCCGAGGCGGATAGTCTCTACCGTCCACAGGATGCATTCGCCCAAACGCAGCTTGCCACCTGCCGAATAGGATACCGGAGCCAGGGGGAAAGAGGGAATGACCGTCAAGTCCTCGGCATACTTCAGCAATTCCTCTATATCTTCGGAAGTGAACTTGGGCATGTTACTCAATCCATCCGGACTTTGGGTAGAATATTTGCCAGCCTTCAACTGCTTGACAAACAAGTCTACATCCGGATGGTTGTAGTCCAACGTTTCTTTGCTGCAAGAGCTCAAAGAGAGAACAGAAAGAGTAAAGAATACGAGCAGCATAGTCTGCCCGAATATATGTAATTTATTGTATAGAGTCTTCATATTTGTATGGTATTTAAGATTAATAAGTCATGCGCACGCCGCACAACAGATTCAGATTGGTGGGCCGTTCCGTACGCAAGGTTCTTGTCTGCGAGTCCGTATCGAAATGATGGGATACAGACGGCTCTGCAAACAAGGCAAAACGGTTGTTCATTTTATAGCGTACCCCTACTCCGGCAGCAACCGACAACTGTACCGGCTCTGCACCGAAACCATTGTCCGGAGCACCAGCAATGCATTTCTCGGCTGCTCCACCTACCATAGCATAGAAATCCACTTTCGGCGTACTGGCCAGCATCATGTTCAGCCTTACCGGAACTTCCAGCGTATGCAACGTATGGTCACCATCCAAGCAATTATACTGAAGACCGGCTTCCAAGGAGAAATGCTTGTTCAAACAACGTTCCACGCTTACCCCGGCCGTGAACGGCATATGAAAATTCCCTTTCGGCAGGGAAGTGCCGATGCCTGCTTTCAATGCCCAATTACGGGGCTTGGATGGCGATACAGCCACAGACTTTGCCGGTTCTTCCTCAGAAGATGGCAGCATTCTATCTATATCAGCATCCTTATGGCCAGGATTTGAATGGTAGTTCCCGTTTCCGGCCGGAGTTCCGTTACTGTAATAACCGTTTCCCGGCTGCTGCTGGTTTCCGTACACCCGTTGGGTAATCCGAATGGAAACATGGACAGACACGGATTCATCCTCATCGGCCTGCGCCGTCAATCCTGCCGGAATGCCGTTGGCGGGATGCTGTGTACCGGGCTTTTGTGCCATGGGGTTGGCCTGATGGATAGAGGGAAAACTTTCCTGCACCACATCCCCGTTCAAGTTACCTTCCGGCGTCATGGCCGCCACTTGTGTAAAGGCCTCCTTGATTTCCTCTTTCGGAGAGAAATACCAGAAAGCGGCAGAAGCAGCTCCCAGTACAAATACAACAGAGGCGGCTGCGGCTACGCGGTGAAACCTCGGAGAAAGAAAAAGCGGCCTCCTGCCTTTTGCGGCAACCGGTGACGGCAAGTCACGTTGCAACCCTTCCCAGAAGTCCTCCCGCACTGTCATCTCTGCGCCGGCAAGACGACTGCGGAACAAACCGGTTATTTCATCATTTTCTCTCATATTCAGTATATTCTTTAATTCTTTTTATCAACAAACACTTAGCACGATGCAACTGCGAGGTAGACGAATGCTCTTTGATGTGGAGGATTTCGGCTATTTCCTTGTGCGATTTCTCCTCAAAGACGTATAAGTTGAATACAGTACGGCATCCATCGGGAAGTTCCGCCACGAACGCCATCAGCATTTCTTCGGAAATACGGCCTCCGGTTTCGGCAATGCCTGCTTCATCCGGAATGTCGGGCAATTGTTCCTCATTCACCACCAGTTGGCTGAAACGTTGCTGTTTCCGCAGGTAGTCTATCGCCTGCGTCACCATTACCCTTGTCACCCAGGTACTCAATGCACATTCGCCACGGAAGGTGAAGTGGGTGAAAATTTTGATGAAGCCATCGTGCAATACGTCATGGGCCGCATCGACATCGCCCGTATAGCGGTAACATACCGCCAGCATCTGCTTGGAGTAGAGGGTGTATAATTCCTTTCGGGCGGAATCCTTTCCTGCCCGGCAGCCCTCAATCAGTTCTATCTCATTTTCCAATGTCAGTGCTCGTTTTACGGACGCCTCTTTGCGTCGTTTGTTAGTTAGACGCAGCATTGCGGAAAATGCTGCTGAATTAATTCTAAAAAGAAGTTAAAGAACGGAGATTATTTATATTTGGCTTTCAAAGCCTGTATTTGCTTGTCCAGCATCTCATCCAGTTTATCAAATTCATGCCAATACAGAAAACCGGGAACCATGTTGACGTAATTGATAAATTTCTTATACTGCACAAGAAACAAGGCCTGGTCCCGAAGACCGTCGCCACCGTCAAAAACATTCGCCCACTCCCTGGACATGGCAGCACTCATAAGAGCATCTGTTTTCGTTGCATAGTAATCACTGACATCCTTTTGTTTCCTGCCCAACTCAAAATAAGTCTGCAATACATCCTGCAACATACGTTTGTCCGGTATATACTGCATCAATGAAGAACCTTTCAGCACATCCAGCGCATCTGTCCTATAAGAAAATTCATCCATATTATTGAAAAACTTGCCATACTTCCACAGAGTATCTGTCGGTATCTTGGATACATCCATATCATGTTCCCTCAACAACAGACTCATGTGTATGTCAATATCCAACAAGTGCTTTATATTACGGAGCTCCTGCCTATTATATTCCAACTCTTCCGTTACCAACTGCATCGTAGCACGCACTTCCTTTTGGCGGGCATTCTCGGTAATCCGGTCATTTCCCCAGAAAGTGACAATGATGCCCGCAGCCACAATACTGAACTGGCGGAAATAATCACCTATGCGCCAACTTTTTATCTTATGGTTCAACCTGTTAAAGCTTGTCTTTCCCATATCTTTTCATTCTAAATGATACTTTTTCTCAAGCGCTTGTATTGCCTCGTCTATACGTTTTCCCACACGTTCTACATAGTCCGGCGTAAAATAGTTCCGCGCTACCCTGACAAAGTTCCGTACCGACCTGTCCGACAAGTAAATATCCCACGCCTCATATCCTCCACGATTTATCTGGTCCGTCTGTTCATCAGTCAATGCCAAATGGAAAGGAACCATAATTTCGTCCTTCATATCGTAATAGCCATTCATAGTCGCCCTAAATCCATCCAATACCTCATAGATTCCGGTCAACTGCAACAGTAGCTCTTTATCTGAAATCTTCTGCATCAACATGGAGTTTTTAAGTATATCCAATGCATTCTGACTATAATAAAAACTGCGGATATGCCCCATAAGAAAGCGGAACTGTATCAATGAATCTTCTGGTATCGTCCGATGCTTTAAGTCATACTCCACCAATAAGCTGGAAAGACGTTCATCCTCTCTAAACTCTGAAACGATACTCTCATAATTCTCCCGGTTGCTTTTCAGTTCATCCCTAATCAGCGACATGGTGGCTTGAATATCTTTCTTCTCGGAGTTTTGAGTAACCAACTCACTACCGGCAAAGGTAATCAGTACACCAATCACCACAATGGAAGTCTGCCGGATGTAGTCTCCCACTTGCCAACCTTTGACAGTTGTTTTTACTTTATTCCATGTTATGTTTTTCATACCTTCCTACGCTATTTATCCATTGAAACACATCATCCGTTACAGCCAAACGCATCATCTATCTGCCCCAAACAGACCATCTGTTTCTCCCAAATACACCATCTGTTTTTCCGGGTGCCATTACTCTACCGGTTATCAAGAGAAAGCCTCTCATAAATCTGCCTTAATGCAGCATTCTTTATGAGAGGCTTTCCTTATTATTCTGCAATAACGCGTTCTGCCTTTGTCAACATGCTTTAAAACTCATATCCAATCCCTTCACAGAATGGGTCAGCGCACCGACTGAGATAAAGTCTACACCGCATTCGGCATAGTCGCGGAGCGTATCAAACGTGATGCCGCCGGAAGATTCCGTTTCATAGCGGCCGCCTACCATCTCTACGGCCTTCTTTGTCATTGCCGGCGTAAAGTTGTCGAACATGATACGGTCTACACCGCCCAGGTCGAGCACCTGCTGCAATTCGTCGAAGTTGCGCACTTCTATTTCTATCTTGAGGTCCTTGCCTTTTCCCTTGCAATATTCCTTCGCACGGTTGATGGCCTTGTCGATGCCTCCCGCAAAGTCCACATGGTTGTCTTTCAGCAAAATCATATCGAACAAGCCGATACGGTGGTTTACACCGCCACCGATTTTCACTGCCATTTTCTCGAGGATACGCATGCCCGGAGTAGTCTTGCGGGTATCGAGTACACGGGTATTCGTACCTTTCAGTTGCTCGGCATACTTATGTGTCATGGTGGCAATGCCACTCATGCGCTGCATGATGTTCAGCATCAGACGCTCCGTTTGCAACAAAGACTGTATCTTGCCTTCCACAATCATGGCCACATCACCAGGCTTTACGGCTGTACCGTCATTAATGAACACTTCCACCTTCATGGTAGGATCGAAACGGCGGAACACCTCCTTTGCTATCTCGATACCGGCCAGGATGCCCGGTTCTTTTATCAACAGTTTGGACTTGCCCATTGCCGTAGCAGGAATGCACGAAAGGGTTGTATGGTCTCCATCGCCTATATCTTCGGCGAAAGCCAGGTCTATCAGCCTGTCAATCAATTCTTCTTCCTTATTCATCTGTTTTATCTATCCTTATTTGATGTATGACATATTTGCTCTGTACTTTTCTGAAGAAACAATTCACCCGAAAGTTTCCATTTGCGGTCATCAAGGTACCGATGACGAAACCGGACTCATCGCGCTTCCCCTGATGGTTCACATTAAAACTGCCGACCTTGTGGTTGGAAAAGAAAGCAGCCATTGTGCCCTCTGCCGTCCGCTTGTCGGCGTGGGTCGACTTATTCTGAATGATTAAATCGACCTTGTCACCCAGATACTTGTTGAGCTCCTGAGAGTTTCCTTCCTTGAAGGCTCCAATCACTCCCTCGGGAACATTCTGAGCCAGCAGCACAGACGTCCAAATGAAGAGACCGGTCAACAAAAAGATTACCCGTTTTTTCATTTTCACAAGTATTTATGATAGGCAAAGGTAAGCATTTGTCTCAAAATACAATAAAAAAATGCTAAATTTGTGCGCTAATCAAAACAGAACCAGTATGAAAACTACTCTGCTCGTTGTAGGACGAACTGTAGAACAACACTTTATAACAGCCATCAACGACTATGTGCAACGTACCAAGCGTTATCTCTCATTCGAGATGGAAGTCATCCCCGAACTGAAAAACACCAAGAGCCTCTCCATGGAAGTGCAGAAGGAAAAGGAAGGGGAACTGATATTGAAAGCTCTCCAGCCGGGAGATGTGGTCGTACTGCTGGACGAAGGTGGAAAAGAAATGCGCTCCATAGAGTTTGCAGACTATATGAAGCGCAAGATGAATACCGTGAACAAACGGCTGGTATTTATTATCGGAGGCCCTTACGGATTCTCCCCCAAAGTGTACGAAGCGGCACACGAGAAGATGTCCCTCTCACGCATGACCTTTTCCCATCAGATGGTGCGCCTCATCTTTGTGGAGCAACTCTACCGGGCGATGACCATACTGAACGGGGGGCCGTATCATCATGAATGATGAATTTCAGCTCCGCGACACCTGGAATCCCTTATCCGAGAGTGACATTTCTACGAACCTGGCTCTCGGATTCGGTACATTCAGCGTCAAGGTCTCACGGATGCGCAGGGCTGCCTGCGGATCCTTAGCCACCATATACAGATAACCTCCCCCACCGGCTCCCGGCAGTTTATATCCTAAGGTATAGTCTTTTATCTGACGGATGATGTCCTCTACGGCAGGAGGATTTGTTCCACTGTCCAGTGCCTTCTTCTGCATCCATGTCTTGCCTACCAGTGTTCCGAAACTCTTGAAGTCATTCCGTTGAATGGCTTCGGCCATATCCAAGGCATGTGCTTTCATCTCTTCTAATAACCCCAGGTGCAGGGAAGAGTTGAGGAACATGGAGCGTACTATTTCTGCAAGGATGCCCTTGGCTGTACGCGTAATGCCCGTATAATACAGCAGATGGCAATCGCGGTATTCCGGATGGGTAAACAAATGCTCGGGCAACCAGCGTACCAATGGCTGCTGGGCAAATCCAGCCTCCGTCTGCAACAGTTTGATACCTTGCAGTACCCCACCGTATTGGTCTTGCCAACCGCCACCGGTCGTCAGCAACTGTTCCAGGGCAAGCGTACGGCGGCATATTTCGTTCTTATCCCACATCAGTCCGCAAAAGTCACTCAATGAACCCAAGACAGTAGAAGCCAAAATGGAGCTTGTGCCCAGACCGGAACCTGCAGGTATGGCAGAAAGCAATGTAATCTCTATACCTGTGCCGAAGGCTTCCAGTTGTTTTTCCAGCGAAGGATAAGCCGTTTCTGAAAAAGCCGGAACAAACCCGGCCAGCGCCAATGCTGCTTTGGGAATGGAAAAGGGGGAACCTATCATGCAATAGGATTGCAATTCCTCAAAAGTATTCACCACCTCCATGGCTCCCATATCAATGGAGCGCAACACGATGCGATGCTCCGCGCAAGGTTTGATGTACACTTGTAAAGGCGGCTGCCCGTTCAGTTCAATGGCAATATTCACCACACTCCCACCGGCAAACAAGGAGTAAGGCGGAGTGTCCGTCCATCCTCCCGCCATATCTATGCGTACGGGGCTACGCCCCCATACAATCTGGTCACTATACACATTCAGGCGAGGACTGCTCTTGCGTTCATACAAATCAGTCAGCAATCCTTCGCGCAACAAGTTGAATGCGGCCTGCTCGTCTGCCTTGAAGTCCCTTCCGTCCAGCTTCTCAATCTGTGCACGCAGCATCCGGTTATGGATACGCTGCATCAGCGAGGCATCTGTCGGCAACACTTCCGGCTTGTCAATGCCGAATTTATGGAATTCACCGGCCACATCCATCAAGTCGAGTTGATAGAATACACTCTTTGCATGGTTGCGTGCCAGCACTTCCCAGTTTCCTTTGCAGAAGCTCTCCCGCTGTGCATACAGCAGACGCAAGTCGGCTTGTGCTGAAATTTCGTCGGCGGACAACCGACGACTTTCCAGCCAGACAGCCTTTCCTTCCGTCAAGCCCGGTTCGGAAACCATCCATCGAAGCACTGTCCCCATCTGCTCTTTATCTTCCACAACCGGGAAGATGGCAGCAGCCTGCAGGTCCTCTTTTCTGCCGGTGATGTCTTCCACCGACAATTCCCGTTCGACCAGCCATTCCGAAAACGACATTCCAAGGAACAGTGTCTTTTCATCCCGAATATCCCCCTTAAAAGTATCGTCAAAACCATAGGGGCGTACTGCCCAGCGCTGGTCGGCAAGCGGAACTATATCAATGCAGATACCGTCTGGAATGGTCAGCCTCCAGTCATTCTTGGGAACACCCGTGATAATCTGCCGTGCCCCCAGCCGCCAAGAAGCTCCAACAAAGCTATTTTCAATCCAAAGACTGTCGTTCTTCGGAGTAAGGGGGAGATGCACTTCTGCATTCTGCACAAAGATGGCCGGATTGGGCTTCAACTTCCGGTGCATAATCTGGCGCTGGTCGTAGACCTTATTCTGTAAGGTGACGGTTGAAGACAACAGTTCGCGGCTTGTTCCATAATGGTAGAATTCGCCTCCGGGCAAAGGCAATATGGCGACGGAGAGGCTATTCAGCTCTTCATCCTCAATACGGGGATGATTTCCTAAGGACAAGCCAAAGTCAGCATACAAGTCATAGTATTTCAAGTCGGAATATGGCGTATCCACGTCCAAAGCCCCATCTGCCTTCTGCGAACGTTTCATCAGCAAGTCAACGGCCCGGTCGCTCAATAGCCAGATGCCGATATCCATTAAAAAGAGATGTGTCTTGGAGAGGTTTTCCAATTCTTCCAGAGAGGGTTTCTGAAGCATGAAATCCAAGGATTCCGGTTGATTCCGGTCCGAGATAAACACACCATGATGTGTGGCGAGCAACGGGTCTACCCACAGTCCATAGCACACCACATCTGCATCGGGAATCTCTTGAAGCGGCTTTTCCGCACGGATATATACGTCACCACTGGCAATCAGCGTACGCAGTCTTTCGGGAGCCCGCTCCATTATCTTTTCGTAAAGTGGGAGTTGAAGGGATAATAAATTCTGTCCCAGTTTTTGTCCACGCGCCCAGCGAAACACCGGAATCGGGGTCAATATCTTGCCCGCCGGTGCATATCCCGGTAAACGACGGCTTTGTCCTCCGGCATGCAGCAGAATACGCTTCTCTATTGGAATGCTTTTCTCTGTTGGAATGCACTTTTCTGTTGGAATACGCTCCTCCGCCCAATACTTCCTATCCCGTTCCTTCTGCCATTCTCTCAAGAGCCAGGTAGTTCCCCCACCCGAGCCAAGTTTCATTCCCACCGGGTCGGAAGTACAAAACCATTCCGTACGGTCTACATTTTCCAGTTCATAGAATGCCGACACCAGATTAGGCGGCAAAGACAATAATTTCTGCATATCAATCGCTGTATTGCTTACTATTTGACAGCAAAGTAAAATAATATTAGGCAATTGACATAGAAAGTTTCAATTTATTTCTTTGGTATCAAGCTTGTGTTCCTTTACGGAAATACGACTGAGTATATAGGCGATTCATAAAGAATGGCTTTTCCAATCAAGTTCATTTTTAAAACAGAGAAAAGAATTGATTAAGAGTTAAGAAATTGTCGAAAGAGACATTATTAAAGATTCTTAGTAAATTTCTCAGTAATAAAAGATAGAAATACACACGAACAGATACAAACAATTTATAGCATGCAATACACGATACTAACAACATGTCGTGCAAGAAGTTAATAACGTGTCCTACAAAAAACAAATATCGTGTCCGCAGGATATTAACTTCCTGCAAACACGATATTAATTCGCTTTTACACAAAACTATACGAGGCTAACTACCTGCTGCAACAACTCCGACAATTCGAAAGTAGCATTCTTAATATCCGAAATCCGGTTCTTGCCTTCTGTCGTAAGAGAAAAACGCATCTGACGCTTATCTTCCTTACCTATCAGACGGGTAATGAGCTTCTTTCCCTCGACAGAGCGAATGACCTTTGAAGTGTTGGAGGCAGACAAACCCAGTGCCTCGGCTATCTCACTGGAGGTAAGCTTAGGAGTATTGAGCAGCGTGCACAACAGCATTCCTTCATTCAGCGATAAATCATACATCTGCGTAAACTGCACCTCGAACTCGGCAATAGCCCGATAAACATCACGGATTTTACATAAAGTCTCCATATCTTGTCCTCCTATATAAATAAGTTCACATTTGCCTTGTCCGCACGTTCCATATAGGTAGCCACGCCGCCGATGGTTACTTCATCCAGAAGTTCTTCGTGCTGGATGCCCATCATATCCATAGACATCTGGCAAGCAATGAATTCCACTCCCTGCGCCAATGCCTGCGAGCGCAACGACTCCAAAGAATCCACTCCCTTGCGCTTCATCAAGAAGCGCATCATGCGGCTGCCCATGCCAAACATATTCATCTGCGACAACTTCAGTTTCAAAGAGCTGGACGGCAGCATCATGCCGAACATCTTGCCGAAGAAGTCCTTCTGCACACTGGGTTTCTGCACTTTCTTCAAGACGTTCAGTCCCCAGAAGGTGAAGAAAATGGTTACTTTCTGTCCCGTTGCCGCTGCTCCGTTTGCTAGTACGAAGGTTGCCAGCGCTTTGTCCAGGTCGTCACTGAACAGAATCAGCGTCTTTCCCCTCCCCCCGGCTGCGGAAACATTGGAAGCAGATGTACAAGCCGGAGCACCTTTCTCGATGACTACCGTATAGCGTCCTTTCTCGTCATGCTTCTCTATCAATTTATTTCCCGTCGTATCACACCAGGCAGAAGCATCGCGTGCAAAACCGGCATCGGTTGCCACAATCTCCACACGCTCGCCCACAGCAATGCTATCCATCGCCTTTTTCACCTGCATGATAGGTCCCGGACATTGCAAACCGCAAGCATTTATCTTCAACGTTTCCTTCTTGGACACTGATGCATCCGCAGGAACATCATCAGTAGCAGCCTCTACCGAAGAAGAAGAAGAGCCGCCGCCTGCCGGAGCAGATAGAGACGGCAGAGGTGCTGTTGCCGTGGAGTAGGTCTTATAAC
Organism: Bacteroides sp. RTP31139st1_H2_RTP31139_211217; assembly: GCF_040227615.1. NCBI lineage: Bacteria > Pseudomonadati > Bacteroidota > Bacteroidia > Bacteroidales > Bacteroidaceae > Bacteroides > Bacteroides sp. RTP31139st1_H2_RTP31139_211217. The sequence goes on from NZ_JBCNZM010000032.1 coordinate 15,784, forward strand.
CACCTATCAGATTGCGCACATTGCGATAGCCGCACCCCATCAGGATGCGCAGGGACAGATAACCGCGCAGACCCACAGCACAGAAAAGCACTACCGGCTTGTCTGTAGGTATCTCTGCCAAATGCTCGCGCATTTCGTCCAACGGAATATTGACGGCTCCCGGAATGGTGCCGAAAGAGAATTCCTCGGGCGTACGGGTATCTATCAGCATCACTTTATCCTTCTCTTCTACCAGCTCGCGCCAAGAGATGACAGGCATAGCACCGCTGATAATGTTCGATGCTACATAGCCGCCAATAGCGATGGGGTCTTTGGCCGAGGAGAAAGGAGGCGCATACGTGTGCTCCGTCTCCATCAAATCGTAGACTGTGCCACCCCGCTTGATGAGTCCGGCTATCTGGTCGATTCGCTTGTCCACTCCCTCGTAACCGATACATTGCGCACCATAGAGTTTACCGGTTTTGGGATGGAAAGTCAGTTTCAAGGTCAAAGGTAGGGCATCCGGATAGTAACCGGCATGAGATGCCGAGTGAGTCACCGAGCTTTGATATTCCATGCCCCACTGCTTCAAGCGTTTGGCTGCAAGGCCCGTAGAGGCTACCGTCATGTCGAATACTTTGGCAATGGAGGTGCCGATAGCTCCTTCGTAGGAAACAGTATTGCCAAACACCATATTATCAGCAACGATACGTCCCTGGCGGTTGGCAGGATTTGCCAGATAATTGAGCCAGGGCTTTCCGGTCAGCGGATGAGGATATTCGATGGCATCGCCCACAGCATAGATGTCTTTTTCGGAAGTCTCCAAGTGTTCGTCTACCCAGATACCGCCCATCTCGCCCAGTTTCAAGCCGGCTTGTTGCGCCAATGCAGTGGCAGGACGCACACCGATGGAGAGTAACACCATATCGGCAGGAATGGCCTTTCCGCTTTTCAGGAATACGGTGATTCCGTTGTCCGTACGCTTGAAATGGGTTACTCCTTCTTCCAGATAGAGAGAGACGCCTTTCTGCAACAGATGCTGATGAATAGGTGCCGCCATAGAGAAGTCGATAGGTGCCATCACCTGATTACCCATTTCGACTACAGACACATGAACACCGGCATGATGCAGGTTCTCCGCCATTTCCAATCCGATGAAACCGGCACCTACCACCACGGCGCGTTTCACCTGCTTGTCCGAGATATAAGCCTTGATATGGTCGGTATCTTCTACATTGCGCAACGTGAAGATGCCTTCGGAATTAATGCCTTCCAAGGGGGGCTTCACGGGGTTGGCACCGGGAGAAAGCAAAAGTTTGTCATAGCTTTCGTCGTACTCCTTGCCTTCCACATTGCGTATGGTAACGGTCTTGTTTTTGGGATGGATGGCGATTACTTCATTCTGCACACGCACATCAATGCGGAAGCGCTTGCCGAAAGATTCGGGTGTCTGCACCAGCAGCTTCTCGCGCTCTGCTATCACTCCGCCTATATAATAAGGTAAACCACAATTAGCGTACGAGATGTAAGGGCCTTTCTCCAATAAGAGAATTTCAGCCATTTCGTCCACTCTTCTTAGTCGGGCGGCTGCCGTGGCTCCACCTGCTACACCGCCAATGATTACATATTTCATAATTCTTTGTTTTTTTAAGTTTGACGATGCAAAGAAAAGAATTATTTTCAATAAAACATAATTTCCATAAGAAAATATTGTTAAATAACTAATTTTCAACAAGAATAGGCATAAAAAGAAGGGGTAAAAGTACTCTTAATAGATATATTTTAGGCGCGGATTACGCGAAGTTCACGGATTCGATTAACTAATCCGCGTAATTCGCGTAATCCGCGCCTAAAAATAGATTATGAGAAAGCACTCATATACTTTTTCCGGACACAGCCTTATACAATATGTAACTTTGAATAGCCTTACCAACCCAGCTTGGAAAGACCGGCAGACTTATACCAATCCGTGGAACGAAACGCTGCGGCAGCCGCCTGTTTAGACAAAGACGGTATATAATGGGAAACACCGCTTGAACCTTCCATAGAAAACATGCCGGTATAACCAGAATAGTTCTTGGAAGTAGTCTCCCAATAGGGTACTGCCATATCATAAACCTGCTTCCAAGTAGCAAAGCCAGAAGCATCAGTTAACTGTTGCATCAGCTGGACAAAATCATAATAACCAATATTACTACTTTCACGACGTTGGTCGTAATTAAAAACAAGAGAACGCAATTCCTCACTATCAGCATTCTCTGACAAGACTTGCTTGGTAATACTTGCCAAAGACTCTAACACTGAACTCTGTAGCGCACAAACGGAAACACCGCCTGTCCAATTCGTATTGGATATTCCACTCCCTCCATTATAAATTTTCTTGTAAGGCTCGTAATAAGCGGCAGCTACCTTCAACGCCACTTCACCGTCCGAAAACAACGCAGGAACAAGTACATCATAGCGTGCCCCCGGTCCAGGTATTTCTGTAGGTGAACCAATATAATAATCAGTAAAGTTGCGCAAGGCATAAGCCACTTCAATGGACTGCATAAAGCAGGCATCGAACAAGACAAAATCAAAATGAGGAACAGCATCAGCAGACAATATTGTAACCAAATCTTCAATATTCATGTAATGAGTGCCCGAACCTGTGTCTTGCCCTACCCATCTGGTAGAAGGAAGTGGATTAGGAATCCAACCATCTCCATGCGACCAATAAATCAAACCATAGCTTTCAGCTCTGTATTCACTGTTTTTAAAGACATCATTAAAGACTTCCAAAGTCTCAGCCACACCCACAGAATTACGATTTTCATAGGTCTTTACCGTTGTTTCCTGCAATTTACCACCTTCATTTTTCAACTCAATGAGACGTGGAGAAGAATCAGTATCAATATAAACTAATAGGCGCATATTACTACTATTGTTCACTTTTGCCATACCCAATCTCATTTCCTCCAAATCTAATAAGGCTAAAGAAGACAAATTATTAAGTGTACCACGATGATCTGCCGCAAGATATGCCAGTACCGTGCGGCTACCAGCAACGGGAGGTTCCGGTATGGGATCCTCGTTTTCGCATGCTGTCAGTAAAACCGAGCAGCACATCCACAATAGTAGAAAGAGTCTGGATTTCATCATATGTATATTCCCTAAATTATTCCTGCGGTTTTGTAAATGTGAAAGCTTCAGGCTTCACCACCTGCAAAACCATATTCTTACTCTTCTTATACTTACCTTTTACCTTTACAGCCTCTTTTTCCAACTTTTTCCTGTTTTCAGAGAAATAAATCATACAAGTATAGTCCGGCTTCTTCAGATTGTACTCCAGATAGTTCTTGAGCTGGTAAGTGTATAAATCACGCTTGGGCAAGAATCCATTCTTATCCAGCTCTACGCTGTCCAATACCTGGATGTCTGTATAATATACGATGGAGTCATTGAAAGAAGCCGCCACACCAAAAGCATATACAGCCTTTTCCTTATCTTTCATTGTAAAAGCCGAGCACAATGCAAAAACCAAAGCTACGGCACAAAGTATACGAACGTATTTCATTGAGTTATGAGTTATAAGTTATGAATTATCAATGGGGGCAAAGATATAAAAAAAACCGCACGCCTACTAAAGACGTACGGTTTTTTAATTCCTTCTATTTGTCGGAAACTGATATTTCTTATTTATCCCAAATAAGATTTGAGCAATTTACTACGATTACTTTGTCTTAATCTTCTGATTGCTTTTTCCTTAATCTGACGCACACGCTCACGGGTCAAGCCGAATTTGTCGCCGATTTCCTCTAATGTCATTTCCTGCTGTCCGATACCGAAAAACATCTGTATGATTTCTTTTTCCCTATCGGTTAACGTAGAAAGAGCTCTATCAATTTCCCTCGCAAGAGACTCGTTCACCAAAGAGCGGTCAGCCATAGGGGAGTCATCGTTGACCAACACATCGAGCAAGCTGTTGTCCTCTCCCTCTACGAAAGGTGCGTCTACCGAGATATGACGGCCTGACACCTTCAGCGTATCAGAGATTTTGTCAACAGGGATTTCCAGTTCATCGGCAAGCTCTTCAGGAGACGGACGACGTTCGTTTTCCTGCTCGAACTTGGAGAAGGCCTTGCTGATTTTATTCAGCGAACCTACCTGGTTCAACGGAAGACGTACAATACGCGACTGCTCTGCCAAAGCCTGCAGAATGGACTGACGTATCCACCATACTGCATAACTGATGAACTTGAAACCACGTGTTTCATCGAACTTTTCGGCAGCCTTGATCAGTCCTAAATTACCCTCGTTAATCAAGTCGGGCAAACTCAAACCTTGGTTTTGGTACTGCTTGGCCACAGATACAACGAAACGCAGATTGGCACGTGTCAATTTCTCCAGTGCAACACGGTCACCCTTGCGGATGCGCTGAGCGAGCTCCACTTCCTCTTCAACAGTAATGAGGTCTTCGCGACCGATTTCCTGCAAATACTTGTCAAGAGAAGCGCTCTCTCTGTTAGTGATACTTTTTGTAATTTTAAGTTGTCTCATTCTTATAATACAGATTTGGGTTGCAAAGGTACGACAAATTATTTTGTTACAATAATTTCATCCCAACTTTTTCACCTTATTTATATCTTATCCTATATAACAAAAAGGATGCCGGTATGTATTGTACCGACACCCCCTTTTTCGCTATTGTTAGCTAATATTACAATCTTCTTACCTAACTATCCCTATTTTTTATTCTTGAGTCAAATCAACGGCATACATTGCACGTTTTCCTGACGGGAACATACCGGTGATGAACAAACCTTGCTCAGGAGACTTTCTTGCCTCTTTCATCGCCTTTTCCAAATCGTCTACCGTCTTCATCGGCACTCCGTTGGCTTTCAGAATGATGAAGCCCTTGCGGATACCTGCATCGGCCATCTTGCCATTGGTAACCCCGGTAACTTCCAGACCGTAACCCAGGTTCAACTGCTTCTTCAGCTCGGAAGATACGGGCTTGAAGGCTGCACCCAAGATTTCCATTCCGGCATCCTTCACTACCTTCGTAGTGCCTTGCTCATTCTTCAGCGTGATTTCGAATTCCTTTTCCTTCTTGTCACGAACCACTGTTACCTTCACTTTGTCGCCCGGACGGTGTTTTGCCAGCATTTCCTGCAAATCCGAGAACTTGTGAATCTTCTTGCCGTTCAATGCTATGATTACATCATTTTCCTTCAAGATGCCGGCAGCGGAACCACCTTCAACAACTTCGGCCACATAGATACCCTCTTTCACACCAAGTTCGTCGGCCTTCTTCTTCAGTTCTTCGGTCCAGCGTTCGTCCATCTGCAGGTCTGTGCTCAAATCACTACCCTTGATGCCAAGGAGCGCGCGCTGCACGGTACCAAACTGTTTCAAGTCGGCTACCACCTTTGTCATAATGCTGGTAGGGATGGCAAAACCATAGCCGGAATAAGCACCCGTGGGTGAGTAAAGCATGGCATTGATACCAACCAGCTCGCCTTTGGCATTCACCAACGCACCACCACTATTACCTTGGTTGATGGCAGCATCCGTCTGAATGAAAGACTGGATGTTTGCAGCTTGTCCATTGGAGGCAGAAGAGCCAATGGAACGGGCTTTTGCACTGACGATACCAGCTGTTACGGTAGAGTTCAGGTCGAACGGATTACCTACTGCCAATACCCATTCTCCCACCTTCAACTGGTCGGAGTCACCAACCGGAATTGTCGGAAAGTCATCCCCTTCAATCTTAATCAATGCCAAGTCCGTGCTGGGGTCAGTACCGATGATGCGTCCTTTCAGCTCACGGTCGTCATTCAGTTTCACAGTGATTTCATCAGCACCTTCCACCACGTGATTGTTCGTCACAATATATCCGTCTTTGGAGATGATGACACCCGAACCGAAACCTACACGCGGCTGGGTCTGTATCTGGCGCTGGCGTCCACGACCGTCTCCAAAGAAGAAGTCAAAAATATCCGGCTGTTCTTGTACCGTCTGGGTCTTACTCAACTGAGTGGCACGTATATGCACTACAGCATGGAGCGAACTCTCCGCTGCTTGTGTCAAATCCACAGGCTGGGCATCCGTTGCATGGAAAGCCGCCGGTAGCAGATTATTGGGGTTCTGTTGGAACAACTCGCTGAATGCGGCAGGCTTTTCCTTATTCAGCATCTTATAAGTGGTCAATCCAGCCACTCCAGAGCTCAGGAGCACGATAGCCGCAACTCCAAGGATGTTTTTTGTTGTCTGTTTCATACTATTCTTCCTATTCTTTAAATTGTTAATATTCAAGTTTCGTTTAACATTACGACGTTAAAATAACGACAAAAAACGTTCAGTTATTCCGCTTGTCACTCTTTTTTGTTCTCTTTTAACAGAGGATATTTAGGGCTTAACAGCGGTTAACGGCAAAGACTGACAAATTAGCATTTATGTACGATTGCTGACTGTTAAAGAACTGACAGATAGGGTATAAAAAGACGCATCACCCGTTGCGGCCGAAACGGATGATGCAGTTGGGGTAAACAGATGATGCGTTTATACCAAACAGATGAGGTGTTCGGGCTGAACGCATCATC